>JBDUAX010000058.1:0-14480 GCA_040004455.1 Gemmatimonadaceae bacterium | reverse complement strand
CGCAGAGAACGGATTTTTGAAAAATATTTTTCTTGTTCGCTTTTGCTTTTCTCGGCGTCTCGGCGTGAAAAATTTTTGGACTTCTCAGCACTCCGTCGTTCAAAATTGCGCAATCCATCTGTTCAACGCGTCAGCTCCGCGCGCTCAATAACTCGAACCACCACCGCCGCCATCGCTACTCCCGGACCCGCCAAAATCCGAGCTGCTCGACGACGAGCTATCACTCGAACTCGAGCTCGAGCTCGAACCCGAATCGAAATTCGAACTGGAACTCGAAGTATCGTCGTCACTTCGCCTTGAAATCGTTTCGCGCGTTTTGTTCGTGAAGCCACACGCTTTGCATCGCCCGACAATTTCAGCAACGCCCGTGATGCTTTTTGTTGGCGGGAAAATGACGGTTCGCTTCGACTTGAATGCTCGCTTCTGGCACTTGGGGCAAAGCCCGGGGCGCCGATAGACTGCCGCGAAAATTGCACCGCCAACGACAAAAAACGTTGCGCCGAAAATTGCAAGAATCGGCCAGAAATTGTGTCTGTCGTCCGTTGGCTCCCGCGCTTCGGCCAACTTCGCGCGAACTACTGAATCAACTGGAATATTGCTCGCGTCGGTTGCCGCACCCCTGTTCGCAAACGCCGGATCTTCGCGCATCTTTTCTTCGAGCGCATCAACGCCCGCCATTATTGCGCCTGAATAATCCTTGCCCTTGAGATGTGGAACAATGCTCAAACGACAGATTGAACCCGCAGCGCCGTCGGTAATCAATCCTTGCGAACCGCGACCGACTTCAATGAAACACTGTCCTTTTTTGTCCGGCGCCAATTCCTTCGGCACAATCAGGATCAGCACGCCGAGGTTGCGTTGCACCGATCCGATTGCAGCGATGCGGCCAATGCGCCAGGTACGATAGATCGCCAGCGCAACATCCGACGGCGCGAGATCGTTGATCGTCGGCAGAATGGCAACACCAATGTCGCCGAGCCCGTCGGCTTGCACTTGTCGAATGTTCGCGTCAACTACCTGGTGCTCCTGCGCACTCAACACATTGGCAAGGTCCGAAACAAAACTCATTGGCGTGGGCGATGGCGGAACAACTTTCGCCATTTTCGGAGAGGCCTTAAGCAGCGAATCGTTTTGCTGTGCCCATAATGTGCTTCCCAGGCAGGTTGCCATCACAATTGCGATGACGGCGAATGCAGCGATCAGTCGTAACGCTGGTTTCTTGATCATGGCGAAAGATATCGCGAAAACGTGTTACCGCTTGAAGCTGAGTAAGAGACCGCCTCCGCCAATGAGCGCAATTCCAATCCATTCACGAAGCGACGGCCGTTCGCCGAGAAATGCGACGGCAAAGAGTGCGACGAGAACGACGCTGAGCTTATCAACCGGCGCAACTTGCGATGCCTCGCCTATTTTGAGCGCGCGAAAATAACAGAGCCACGAGGCGCCAGTGGCGAGCCCCGACAGCGTCAGGAAGATCAAGCTCCGATTGGGAAGCGCGAGAGGGTTTTGCCACTTGCCGGTCATCGTGACGAGCACGCCAAGTGCAACCACCACGACCATTGTGCGAACAAGGGTCGCGAGATCGGTATCAACATTCGCGATGCCAACTTTGGCGAGAATTGCCGTGAGCGCCGCGAACGTTGCCGAAAGGAGCGCCCACATTACCCAATTGTTCGTGGCGGGCATGCGGCGGTTGTAAAGGTGACGAAGTTAGTGGGCGAGTGTGGGTGCAAGTTTACGCCGTGTTCATGACGTGTGAAGTACAGGTGGGGCGTAGCGCATTTCGTTGGTCATTATGAAGCCGATCTTTTCGTACAGCGGTTTGCCTTGTTCCGACGCGTGCAACACCAATCGATCGATACGTTCGCGACTTGACCAGTCGAGTATTTCGTTCATCACCAATGTCGCTACGCCGCGCCGACGCACCGATGGGTGGGCGTACACGTTGACAACCAGGCCCTGCTTTCCTTTCGCAATGCGGCGGTTTCCGCTGGCGTCGATTGTCGCAAATGGTGGAATCTGTCGAATCAGGACGCCGGCGCCACCGACAATCCGCATCGGATTGTGCGGTTCGTAGGCCAACCATCCGACGTATTCACCAACCGGAATCGTGCGCTGCAAGTACGCGATGGTGGCATCCTTCATGGGCTCCAACAGTTCGTCGACCAGTGAACCCATGTCGTAAAACATTTGTGCGCGGTGTACCGCAATGATCGCGGCGTCTTCGACGGTTGCCAAACGCACGGCTATCTTGCCTTCGGATTGCTGCATCGACTCTCGGTGTTCCTCCGGGTGAATATCTTTGCAATGAATGATTATCCTTACGACTATCATTCGCGCTTCGCACTTCACTGCGCAACTGCTTCCAAGCTACTTCTCATGACTGACCCGACCCCTCGATCCCTCCCGGTGCTGCGAGCGATGATCGATTCGCTTGATCGCGATATTTTGCAAATCGCGGCGAAACGCATGGCTCTGGTGGGTGAAGTGGCCGCCTACAAGCGCGTGAACCGGCTCAAGGTGCGTGACGCGAATCGCGAGCGTGAAGTGCTGGCCGATCGTGTCAGTCGCGCAGAAGAATTGGGATTACCGCGCGGCGAGATGGAGTCGATTTTTCGTTTGCTGTTGCGTGCCAGTCGTGATCATCAGGCAACGTTGCGCGCGGAAGTTCCGATGGATGTGGAAGCGCGCACGATTGCCGTGGTTGGTGGAAACGGACAGATCGGCAAAATACTCGTGCGATTGTTTGGCGATCTGGGACATCGCGTGCTGGTCAGTGATGTGAATACGGCCTTATCTGCGGCTGATGCGGCCGCTTCCGCCGATGTCACGATCATCAGCGTGCCCATCGATATAACTGAGGATGTCATTCGCGCGGTTGGTCCGCACGTTCCGTCGCATGGTCTGTTGATGGATGTCACCAGTGTAAAAGAAGCGCCAGTTGCTGCCATGCTTGCATCAACTTCGGCCAGCGTGCTGGGGACACATCCGATGTTCGGACCCAGCGTGCATTCATTGCAGGGGCAGCGCGTCGTGCTCTGTCGCGCGCGTGGCGATGCGTGGGCCGATTGGGTTTCGGAAATGCTATCGGCGCGCGGTTTGACAATTACCGAAGCCACGCCTCAGCAACACGATCGCGCAATGAGCATTGTGCAGGTGCTCACACACTTTCAAACGCAGGTGTTGGGATTGACGCTCGCACGACTGGGAATGTCGCTTGAAGAGTCGCTGCAGTTCACGTCGCCGGCATACAAACTCGAGTTGTACGTAACGGCGCGTCACTTCGCGCAGTCGCCGGCCTTGTACGGCCCCATTGAAATGCGAAATCCACGTACGGGTTCGGTAACGGAAGCGTTTGCGAACGCAACGCGAGAAATCGCGCAGGTGTTGGCGGAAGGGAATCAGCCGGAGTTCGAGGCGTTATTTTCGGAGGTTCGAGAGTTTTTCGGTGACTTCACTGAAGAGGCGTTGGAGCAATCGAGTTTCCTTATTGACCGGATCGTCGAGCGGCAATAGCGGCGGTGCAACAACAACTGCAACAGCATTGAACGCGGATCTTGCAGATCACGCGGATTTGTCCGACATGAGCGAGAAAATTTCGCAGCCCAGCTTCGGGAGCAGTTGTTTTTTTAGTTGAAAAACATTTCTTCGCCTGCGACGAGTGATGCAGCTGCGCTGTGAATGTCGCAGCACTCGTCGTCAATCCGCGTGATCCGCAAGATCCGCGTTTCGCTGTCGTAGTTCAACTTCAAACCTCCGCTACCAACCCATTCGATAGCGCCGATCAATCCGCGTCTGTTGTCAGATCCGTGTTTTAGGCAGTTGCAGTCAGTGCGCGCCTACCAAATGCGTGGCCGCTCCGCCGCCGGACGCACCATCGGATCCGTGTCCTTGCAACCAAACGCCGCCTTGAACTCGGGCATGTTGCTGAGCGGTCCGTTTGCGCGCCATTTGTCCGGTGAATGCACATCGGCGTTGATCAACATGCGTGAATACTCCGGGCGAGACTTCGAGCGCCACGCTTGCGCAAATCCAAGAAAGAATCGCTGCTCCGACGTAAACCCATCGATTTTCGCAACCGGCGCTGCCCCCTGCGCCTTTTTCATTGCCGCGTACGCAACAGTGAGACCACCAAAGTCCGCAATGTTTTCGCCGAGTGTGAGCTTGCCGTTCACGTGCGTGTTGGAATCGAGTACGGTGTAACTGTCAAACTGCTTCACAAACTTTGCCGCTTCAACCTTGTATTTGTCAGCGTCGATTTTTGTCCACCAGTCTTTGAGATTGCCGCCCTTGTCGTACTGCCGTCCCTGATCGTCAAAGCCGTGCGTCATTTCGTGACCAATGATCGCGCCCATCGCGCCATAGTTGATCGCGTCATCTGCATTCGGATTGTAAAACGGCGGCTGCAGAATGCCCGCTGGAAAAACAATCTCGTTGAGTTGCGGATTGTAGTACGCATTCACAGTGGGCGGCGTCATCCCCCACTCGGCCCGATCAACCGGCTTGCCGACTTTCGCCCAATCACGCGCCGCACCGAACGCATCGGCCGCGCGCACGTTCGCTACGTATTCCCCTGACTTGATTTCGAGTTTGCTATAGTCAATCCACTTGTCGGGATATCCTATTTTGCGGGTGAACGCACGTAGTTTTGCGAGCGCCTGCGCCTTCGTTGGTGCGGTCATCCAATCGAGACTGTCGATGCGTGCGTGCAACTCCTCAATCAAGTTGCTGACAATCTTCACTGCGCGCGCTTTTGCCTCCGGTGGAAATGCATTCTTCACATATTCCTGGCCCAGCAGTTCGCCAAGGCGCGCGTCGGTCGAGCCGGAGCAGCGTTTCCAGCGCGGCAACAATTCCTTCGCGCCGCTAAAGAGTTGTCCGTATTTGAAATTCTCCTGTACGACTGGCGTAGAGAGAGACGGTGCGAGTCCATGTACGAAATGCCATCGCAGCACAGTTTTCCAATCGGCAACGGGAGTTGCGGTAACCATGTTGTTTACGGCCTTGATGAACTCTGGCTGACCAACATCAACTGCTGTGGATGAAGCGGCGCCCTGCTCAGAGAAATACGTGCTCCAAGGAATGTTCGGCGCGAGTTTTTCCAGTTCCGCGATGGACATCTTGTGATAGTTCGCGTTCGGATCGCGAAGTTCGACGCGCGGCTTTGATGCTTTTGCGAGAGAGGTTTCGAAGGCGAGCACTGTGTTGGCTTCCGCCGCTGCGTTCTCTGGAGTGTCTCCCATAAGTTTGAACATCGCGACTATGTGCGCCACGTACGAGTCGCGAATGCGCTTACTGGCGGTGTCTGTTTTGAGATAATAGTCGCGCTCGGGCAGCGTGATTCCCGATTGCCCAAGCCCGACAATCATCGACGTTGCATCTTTCGCATCCTGACTCGAACCGTTCGACCACGGCGCAAGTCCGGCGTGATGTTCAAGTGTCGCGAAAGCCTTCTTCAAATCATCGCTGCTCTTGATTCCGTCGATAATGTCGAAGTCGGCTTTGAGTGGAGCAATTCCCAGCTTGTCGATCGCCGTGGTGTCCATGCAGCTCGCGTAATATGTGCCGACCTTCCACGCGGCGGTTCCCGTTTCGACTTTCTTCGCAATCGCTGCGGCAGCGTCGGCTTCGAGAATCTTGTGTAGCTCCTCCTCATTGCGATCCTGCAATTCGTAAGCAGAGCCGTACTGCGGATACGCGGCCGGAATCTCTGCTGTTTTGATCCAGCCGCCGTTCACGTACTGATAGAAGTCTTTGCACGCCGCGCAGGTGGTATCGAAATTCGCGAGGTCGAGAGCGGGGCGCGCTGCAACTTTCGTCGCGGCCGAATTCGCGCTGTCGCCGCTAGCGGTGTCGCCGGTTTTTCCGGCGCAGGCGAGCGTGACAGAGGCTAGTGCCGCAAAAATCAGTGAACGCAACGAGCGCAGCGCGGTGGTTTGAACACTCGACGGAAGGGTCATGTCGGGGCTTTGGAATTGGGGCGAGAACGGCCGTTATTGACGACTAAGATGCAACGGATGAACGCGTATCGTCAAACCACCGCGCACGCGACGGATACCGTTCTGTCACAATCGCCCTCTCTACCACGGCATTCGTCCCAATTACTTTGTGGTTGATCTGAATCACAGTGCCGCCCCACACCTCGGCGCAATTTCATGACACGGACTTCGACGACGAACTCGTGACCATTTTTCGACTTGCGCTAGTGAACCAAACTCGGATTGGCGTTGCCCTGCTGCTTGTCGCGGCGACGGTTACCCCCGCCTGCGGCAGCGACGAAAAAACAGGGACCGGTGTTCTCGACTCCGGAGGGCCGGCGACGATTGCGTTGACCGCGCCGCGCGATACGCTGATCGCCAGCGGCGATACGCGCGCGGTGTTGGCCGTAGTGAAAAACAGCTCAGGCACCGTGTTGTCACCCACTTCTCTTGTTTGGACAAGCAGCGCGCCGAATGTCGCGACGGTTTTGGCAACGAATGATGGCGCAATTGTCACGGCGGTTGGTGACGGTACAACCAGCATTACCGCGAGCGCGCCGCCGCGCGCAAGCAGCACTGTAGCGGTCACGGTAAAACGCAGAATCGCAACGCTGTCGATAACCGCTCCCACTACGTCAGTGGTTTACGGCACGACAACTCAACTGACGGCCGTCGCGCTTGATTCGCATCTCAAACCAATTGTCGATGGCGTCGCACTCACGTTTTCGAGCAGCGACCCTGGCACGATTAGCGTGAGCCCGAGCGGCCTTGCAACGCCGATCTTCTCATTTCTGACGAACGTTCCGATCACAGTAACGGCGTCCGCTGCGCTCAACGGTGCTGCGGTGTCGAATTCCATTGAAATGAAGGCGTCGCCGCCGTCGGTATTTGATGAAGCAGCGCTCATGCTCTCGGAGTATGTAAAACCGATCGCCGCTGCCACCCCCGGGTACGGAGTTGCTTATTTCGCTGTGGTTGGAAACAGCATCAACTACACCGTAACGTGGTCATTGCTTTCGGCAAAGGCGACGAGCGTGCAGTTGCACGGCGCCGGAACGTCGACTGACGTGTCGGGCATGTTGGTCGAGTTTGCAATACCAACGTCTACAACAAATTTTGGAACGGTAAACGGGTCGTTCACGGCGTCGGACATTCGCGTGCAGGGCGGTCAGCCTGCAATTTCGCTCGACTCATTGGTGAAATTGCTGAACACGGGCAACGCGTACATTGACGTTCGCACCGCCGCGTATCCGAGTGGTGAAATACGCGGCCAATCGGTGCATGTCGCGCACTAGATAATTTGAATGGTCTCGCATCCGATCAGCTTTCGTCCCATTAAATTCCGCGCGCACATATTGGTGGCAATTCGGTGACTGGGTGCACAGACCTTAAGAATATTTATGACATCTTTTCCGATGAATGCCGCTGCACCACTCCAGCCATCCGCGTTCATCGATTAGGTTCTCCTTTGCGGGAAATACGAAAGTTGAAGTGCGCGTCTGCGTAAATTCATGACCACCGATTTCGACGACGAACTCGTAAAAACAATGCGACTCATTGCAACGAACAGATTTCAATTGTGGGCTGCGCTTCTGGTTGGCGCAATTTTCACAACCGCCTGCGGTAGTGATGAAGGAATGGGAACCACCGTACTTGATCCAGGTGCGCCAGCCTCCATTGCACTTTCGGCACCAACCGACACGTTCACATCCCAGGGCGATATTCGCACAGTGACGGCCGTGGTAAGGAACGCTTCTGGCAGCACCATCGCTTCACCGTCGCTCCAATGGACGACCAGCGCACCGAACATCGCGTCTGTCGTTGCGGACGCTGGATCAGCAACGGTCACCGCCATGGGTGATGGCACCGCCACGATCACCGCAACCAGCGGGCAAATTCACAGCAGCATTTCAGTTGTCGTGCGCAGGAAACTCGTTTCAGTGTCTGTGACAGCGCCCTTTAGCACTTTGGTAGTTGGAAATTCAATGCAGCTCATTGTGAAGCCGCTTGACGCGCGACTGCGTGGCATGGACGGCCCGTCAATCACGTTTTCATCCAGCGACACGAGTAACGTCGTGGTGTCGCCAATCGGAGTGGTAACTTCAATTTTTAGTTTTATTTCCGCTCCAGCAACGATTACCGCAACGGCGACGCACAACGGAATAACGGCGAGCGGTGCCATCCTCATATCACCCACAGCACCGGCAATATTTGATCACGAGGCGTTGATGCTTTCCTACGGACAGCCGGCCGTGCCTACCTTTGGAGCGGGAGTTGCCTACTTCAGTGTCGTCGGCAACATCATCAATTACAGAGTCTCGTGGTCAATGATGTCGGGCAAAGCCACCGCCGTGCATTTGCACGGAGCGGCAGCGAACGTCGCGGAAGTAGCCGGAACATTGGTCGATTTCGTGGCGCCCGTGGCAACAACAAATTTTGGATCCGTTGCTGGCTCCTTTACGGCCGCCGACATACGCGCGCAGGGTTCTCAACCCGCAATATCGCTCGACTCACTGGTAAAGCTGCTCAACACCGGCAACGCATACGTTGACGTACACACGGCGATCTTTCCCGGTGGCGAAATACGCGGCCAAACAATTAACACGCCGCACTAAGGCGAATCGCTCGCGAATGCGCTGTGCAACAGCCCCCGTAGCTGTTACCGCGCAAAGAACCGAATGAAAAGCTGACAAAACAGCGCGCCCACAATTGTCATCGCAAAACCCCACATCAGGAGCTGGCGAAACAACACCTTTGTGTCGTAGCCCACCGGCACCGCGGCAATACACAACGCGCCAATTGTCGACAGCGGCGACACATCGACCAGCGCCGCACCAACGTTGATGCTGAGTGCAATTTCAAGCGCATTGCCGCCGCCAAGTTTGGTGACGAGCCCGGGTACGGCCGGCAGAAACGCGGGATACACCACGCCGGACGTAGAGCTGTAAGTGGAGATCAATCCGGTCACGCCGGCAATGACGCCATTCACGCTGCCCGGAGTGGCAAGGCGCGCGAGCAACGTGGTAAAGAGATCCATGCCACCGGTTTTCTCGAGCACGCCAATCAACACGCTCACGCCGCACACCATGATGATCACCGACCATGGCACGTGTTTCGTCAACGCCGCATCTTCACCGGCGCGAATCAACACCAGCAGAGCCGCCGCAGCAAACGCGGCCAACCCCGGGTTGATCTTGAACAACAAAACAGATAGCACCCACAACGCACCGACAGCGAGCGTGATCACATGACGTCGTGCGAGACGTACGTGTTCTTCCACAATATCAACGCGCGCGCTTCGTAGCAGCGCCGGACCACCGAACAACATCCACGCTGCAATTGCAACGAGTGAGTGCGCGACAAAGTTCGCGGCCCAGACGGACCATTCATGCCCAACCAGACCAGCGCGCGCCATCAATGATTGCACAAGAATTCCAACCGCACTAATAGGCGAAAGATTGCCCGCATTTGCCCCGTTTCCGACCATGAGCGCTGTGAGAAACATCGGCACCTTTGCGCGCTGGGCGATGCCGATCGCCAGTGGCGCCATGAGCGCAGTGGTAGCGATTGCGCCTGGCCCGCACGTGGAAATGATGCACGATAGTACGAAGAACAGCAGTGGCAGGAGCGCGGCGCTTCCGCGAATGAATCGTACACCCAGGTGAGTGACAGCATTCATAGTGCCGTTGGCTTGTGCGATGCCGAACAACAACGTCACGCCCAGCAACGTGAGAAACAGCGACGAGGGAAATGTCGCCATCACTTGTTCGACCTTCCAACCTGCACTGAACATCGCGATAGGCCATGCAAGTGCCACAGCCAACACGCCAACGTTGATGCGCGACGTGAGGCTTGCCGCAACAACAATCAGCAACGCTACGAGAGAAAGCGCGGCGGGACTCACGCGGGCAACCAGGCTGGCAACAAATGACGTTGAACTTTGCCGAGTGCGGTGCGAGGTAGGGTGTCCACGCGCATGAATCCGCGTGGTACCTTGAATGACGCAAGCTGCGTGCGCACGTGTTCGGCAATCGCGCTGAGATCGATTGCTGCATCACACACCACATACGCGATAGGAACTTCACCGCGCATTGCATCGGGCACGCCGACTACGGCCACTTCGCGAATGCCCTGAAATTCGGAAAGCACTTCCTCGATTTCACGCGGATAAATGTTGAAGCCGCCGGAAATGATCAAGTCGCTACGCCGCCCTTGCAGCGTGATATAACCATCGGCGCTCTGCACACCGATGTCCCCCGTTCGAAACCACCCATCACGAAATGCAATTTCGGTCAGGTCGGGGCGCCGCCAATATCCATCGCACACGTTGGGCCCACGCACCAACAGTTCGCCACTCTCTCCATTTGGCACGTCGCGGCCATCGTTGTCGCACAATCGCACGGCGGTGAGCGGCAATGGCAACCCTACTGTGCCAGCGCGACGCTCTCCCACATACGGATTGCTTACGTTCATGAGCGTTTCCGTCATGCCGTACCGCTCGAGAATGACGTGACCAAATCGTTCGTGAAAAGCGTCGAGCACCGCGGCCGGAAGCGGCGCAGAACCGCACACGAACAGGCGCATGCGCGCGCCAATTGTGCGAGCACGTAACGCATCCATCTCCAGCAGTCGCACGTACATCGTCGGAACGCCGAAAAACAGCGTTGGTTGATACTGTTCAAACCACCGCGCGGCACGCTCGACATCAAACCGCTCAACAAGCTTCATGTGGCATCCGCTTACAAGCCACGCATGCACGCCGTTGCCAAGCCCGTGCACATGAAACAAGGGTAGTGCCGCGAGGTAACGATCATCGCTGGTGATTTGCCAGCACGTGACGAGCGTTAATGCGTTGCTGGAAAAATTGCCGTGTGTGAGTACCGCACCCTTCGACGCGCCGGTGGTGCCCGAGGTGTACACAAGCGCGGCCGGCGTGGCGGCATGGCAGCGAGTCCACAGGAAACCATCGTCGCGAGTGTGGGGAAATGATGGCAATTCGGAATTCAGTACATCCACGTTCCAGCATTCGACGCCCGATGGAAATTCGCGAGCGAGTGCGTCGGTCGTGATGACCGCGAGCGGTTCCGCATCCTGCACAATGTGCTGAATTTCACGTGCGCGATACAGCACGTTGATTGGCACAACAATCGCACCAATCTTCATGCAGGCAATCCAGAGATCGATGATTTCCGGTCGGTTGACGAGGCAGAATGCCAATCGGTCGCCGTGTCGCAGTCCGCGCGACCACAGCGCATGAGCCAGGCGATTACTGCGTTGTTCGAGTTCACCGAACGTCAGCTGTGCAAGCCCGCCATCGCCATGCTCGTATTCCAGCGCCTGTGTTTCGGAACGACCAATAAGCGACAGGTCGAAGAGATCGAGAAGTGACATGCGCGGAATGTCCGTCCCGGTTGCGCGTTCGGCTAGCTGCCTTGGCCTTGACGTAATGCGTCGAAAAAAAACGCTCTTTCGTTAGCCCCACCAGGATCGTAAAATATCTCTCCGACGGTTCAACGAATGCCTGCTCGCCTTCCCGCACCCATACGGAAATGAAACGATTTTCATTCACAACAACACTGATGTTGCTGGGTTTCGGCGCGCAGCCAGCGCACGCACAACTCATCTCCAACGGTGGGTTTGAAACGGGCGTACTGAGTCCCTGGGTCACCACGATTCCCTGTGCGGCGGCCGGCGCGGTGAACGTGTTCAATGCGCCGTCAGGCATCGCGCACAGTGGATCGTTTGGGCTTCGCATCAGTTCACCGACAACCTGCTCGGCAGTCCAGTCGGTCGCGACCACCAGTGGATTGACGTACACCCTTTCGTTCTGGCTCGCAAACACGCTCGGCAGCTCGACCAATCAGTTCACGGCGTACGTGGGTCAAGGCATCGCGACCGTGAGTTTTGGCAATGCGTTGCCGTTCGCCTACGCTCTTCAGACCACGGATTTCATTGCTACTTCGGCGTCCACGCTGATTCGGTTCGACGGTCAGAACAGCAACTCGGACGCGGCGTGGTACGTGGATGACGTCTCGGTGGTCCTCCGATCGAATATGACGCCAGAACCAACGTCAATCATACTGATGGCATTGGGCTTGTTCGCCGTTGCCGGTGCTCGTTTCGTGCGAAGAGAGGTCCGGAGTTTCTGACACCCCCCACTCGACCTGGAGACACGTAATGGCAGACGTTCGCGGCTACTCGGCCGCCAATTTCCTTCTCGAACTTGAGGGGAAGCCTGCGGGCTTCCTCGTTTCGGTCGAAGGCGGCGAGCCCTTCGCGATCGCCGTAGCCGAACCGGCGGACCAATCGGGGGTCATCGCAAAGACCCCGGGCCCAACGCAGTTCGCACCCCTCAAGCTCACCTTCTCGGCCGGCATGAGCCGGGAGTTCTACGCCTGGGTTAGCGCGATGCTCGAGCGGAAGCCGTCGTCGAAAACCGGGGCCGTCATCTTCACGGATTTCGCGTCGAACGAAACATCTCGTCTCGTCTTCGAAAAGGCGCTCATTACAGAAGTCGTGTTTCCCGCGTTCGACGGGGCCTCTAAAGAGCCTGCCCACATCACCGTCACTTTGCGTCCGGCGGCGACCCGTGTGACGGCCGCTGGCAAGGGCGCCGCGACGCAAATTCGCAGCGCAAAACCAAAGAACTGGCTGACGCAGAACTTTCGCTTCAAGGTATCGGGCCTCGAGACCGACTGTGCGCGAGTTAATCGGATCGACTCGCTCGTCGTGTCGCAGGCGAACGGTGATGGAGTTGAAAAGTCTGGAGCCCTCCAGATTCCGAACGTGAGGTTCACCATCGCTGACAGCGCCGTGAGCGGGTTCGCCAGCTGGTTCGACGACTTCGTTGTCCAGGGAAACGCCAACGAGAAAACGGAGCGCTCCGGAACCGTCGAGCTGCTCGATCCGGCGCTGAAGAGCCCCATGCTTACGCTGACGCTCTCGAACCTGGGCGTCCTCCGCGTTCAGAAAGTGAGCAGTCAAACCGGCGCCGAAGTGATCGCAAGGTCCGCAGTGGAGCTCTACTGCGAGCGCATGTCCATGTCGGTTTCTGAGGTGTCCATCGGCTCCTTCCAGGCGGAGGCGGCGAAGCTCCCACCGGGAGCAGCACCGCCAGCTCCTGCTGGCGTGAACGCGGCAGTTGCCGACGCGCTGCTCGCGTTCATCGGGGAACAGCTGAGCGGACAGGATGCGTTTCGTACGGCGTTACTGACGCCGGTTACCGGCGTTGCGAGGTCGAAACTGGTTGCGCAGCGGTTGCTTGCGACCGTGCAACCTCTCGACCGTCGTTCGCCAATCCCCAAGCGAGATGACGGAGCAGCGATTGGACAGCAGTGGGCGAACGAGACCGCAACCCTCGATGAGCTGCAGCAACTCGCTGTGCTGGATGCTGGGGAGTGGACCGCGGTGCGGCTCAATAGCGGGCATTCGCTGATCGCAAAACTCGCCGATGCCGGGGTGCTCACGTCGAACGCCGACGGCCCGATCGATCTCGGACGGGATGGCTTTGTTGAAGGCATCGTGATGGGCGCCGCGCTGACGTTGCGCGACGCGAGTCCACACCTCGCCGGCGACGAGACGCATCAGTAGCACGAACGATCACGTCCCGTGCTCGGTACCAGCTCGCGAGCGGGTTGAGGACTGCTATAAACACAGCGGCAAAGTTTAGCGCGAAAGCGTATTGCATAATGCCGACACAAGAGCTCTTTTCGCGCAGCTCTGTCCATGTCTCAGCACTGAAGGAGATAGGAGAGTTCCATGCGACTTCGTTTCAGGCACATGGCCGTATCGTTTCCCATGTCTTTAAAAGGAGATGCTTTATGAGTGTCCGCGCGCGCGGAGGAAGAGTGTTGGCAATTGCAGCTACGCTGTTGACGTTGTGTCCGTGGAGTGTCGTACGGGCACAGACGGGAATAATCGTTGGCAAGGTTATTGATGCCTCTACCAGACAGCCGGTTGCCAATGCCAGGCTTGTGCTTTCGGGCGGCGCCGTTGAAACGCAGAGCAATGAGGCGGGCGATTTCCGTCTGGCAAATGTGCGGGCTGGCTCCGTCATCGTTGCGATGTTTCGGCTCGGTTACAAGACGATGGCTGATACGGTAACAGTGGTAGCTGGTGAGACAGTGACTGCCAACTTCCAGCTCACGGCAAGCCTGGTCACGTTGACCGAGCTTGTGGTTACGGGGACGGCGGGCAATCAAGAGCGGAAAGCGCAATCGGCGCTTGTCGCGTCTGTGACCGCTTCCGATATCATCAAAGACGCACCGGTAGCAAGTGTGTCGGACTTGCTGCAATCGCGCGTGCCCGGAGTTGCGCTTAGCTCGACTTCCGGTACGGCAGGCACGTCAACTGCAATCCGCATTCGCGGTGCGTCGTCAATCAATCTGTCAAATCAGCCGTTGCTCTTCATCGACGGTGTTCGCATTAACGAAGGCCAACCGGCCGGTGGTGTGAACGGACAGGCGTACGATCGCATGAACGATATTAATCCCGAAGAAATTG
>JBDUAX010000057.1:0-14485 GCA_040004455.1 Gemmatimonadaceae bacterium | reverse complement strand
GCGCGGAATTGCAGAAACACCTGCTGACAAAAACGGCCGCACGCCCGCCGATCCAATCGGTTCCATCGCGAGCAATTCGACTCCGGGGCCAATCGCATCGAACTTACGATTTACTTCCTCCCCCAGTACTTCAACCTGCCTGCGCAGAGTGCTGCCACCAAAAACCAAATCGTACGCTTCCTGAATCAATTCAATTGAAATGGTTCCTGTACCGCCGCGCGCAACGCCCATAATGCCGGCAACAGGTGCGCCAATCGCAATACACAAAACGCCAACAACGAGTAACGCGCTGATTGCTTTGCGACGCGACTTTCCATGCAGTGTTGATATCGCAACGAGCCCAACTGCCATCGGAAGCAGGACAACCGTGCGCGAACCACGAGAGATTGAAAAGCCGCTGAAGGCAATGAGCCCACCCCACGCTGCGAGTAAGGTGCCGCGTGTAACTCCACGGTTTCGCCCGATCGAAATGAGTGCGATGGAAAACCCCAGCAACAAACCGAGTGCGACAGACAACAAGCCACTCTGCGCGAGCTCGCTGTTGTCCGCGGTAACAGAAAACGCGACGGCTTCGGCGAATGACGCGCCTTCAATTTTCGAGAGGCCTAGTTCGACGGCGATGATGAGAGCAAACGCGATCGTCATTGGCCAGAACATTTTGCTAACGCCGGGCGCCATGCGGTCGAAGAACTGTGTGACTGGTTCGAGTTGCGGCCTCCGAATGGCCAGAAATAGCAGCGCGAGTAAGAGCAGTAGCGATGAATGCAGCACCGCGAGTTGATTTCTCGACAGTGGGCCAGTCGAGTTCACAATCGCTTCCGACAAGAACTGCTGAATGAGTAACGGCAGCAAGCACCACAAAATCGTGTGAATGCTGAAG
This sequence comes from Gemmatimonadaceae bacterium, assembly GCA_040004455.1. Classification (GTDB taxonomy): domain Bacteria; phylum Gemmatimonadota; class Gemmatimonadetes; order Gemmatimonadales; family Gemmatimonadaceae; genus Gemmatimonas. The sequence continues at coordinate 13,605 of JBDUAX010000057.1, read as the reverse complement.
GTGATGGACAGGAGTGGCGCGACTGAGGTTCTGCTCGCGCTCCAAATAATGAGCGTCAGTGCACCAAGCCCAAGAATCAGTGCTAGAATGAGAAACGGATCGGTCACGCTAATTGCCCCAGCGCATTTTTACCTGCGCCAACGCGCGAGTGGGCAACCACGAGCAGGCAAGCAACGCTGCCGATTTCAAGTTCGTTGGTTGGTTGAGCCACGCCCGCGCGGTGAGTGCAATCCCGCGTTTCCTATTGCCCGACAGCAAATGATAGAGTCCACCGGTGCGAAGATAATCCTGGTACGTTAATGGTGACCACTTCTGTAGCGCTTCACCATGATGCTCAAGCACCGTATCAGCCATCCAGGAGTGCCCCGGAGCTGCTTCGAGGATGCTATCGAGCCGGCGCACGTCGTCAGTCATGCGATTGTGCGCATCGAGATGATAGAGCCGCACCACATCGGGGAAACCGACAAAATCAAATTTCCTGATGAAGTCGAGATTATGCCCCCCCTCGTGCGAGCGACGATTCGGATACGGAACTTCGCCGAAAGCGGAGCGTCGCACAACGGAAATGGCTTCCACCGGCCGGCCATGCATACGTTCCAGCCACCGCACAAAATCTTCGTAGTTGAGCTGCTTTCCGTTAAACGGGGGGTCGGGGGACGTTGTGCCGTTGTCCCACCTGCACGCAAAGAAGAGTCGTCCAACAGCCGGCGAAACTTCGCGCGTGCGGCACATGACGACTTCCAACGAACCGTCTGTCAACTCGTCATCGCTGTCGAGAAAAAGCAACCAGTCAGCGCGTGCAACGGCCGCGCCTGTGTTTCGCGCTACGCATTGCCCCAGGTTGACCGTGTGCGATACCAGTTTGATGCGCGGGTCGGCGTAGCGTTCAACGACCGCGCGCGAGTGATCTTTTGACGCATCATCGACAACAATGGCTTCCCAATCGCTCATTGATTGACTCAAACACGAATGCAACGCGCGATCGATAAGCGCTTCGCGATTGTAGAGCGGAATGATGATGCTGATACGTGGCGTCATTTGCCCAGGGCCACGTTCGCATTCACGGCGATCGTTCCGTTCACTTCGTCACGTACGAGCAGATACATGGCGCACACCGCAATCACGCGGCCTGTTAAATACGCAGTCGCGGCGCCGGTCGCGCCGTAAGTGGGTACGAGAAAGAACGCCGCCGTCACAATCACAAGGTCGCGCGGAACATTGATGGCCAGAAATGAGTGCCACATGCGCTCACGTTTCTGCAGACTCTGGCTCAGCGCATTGGTCACTGCTTCGGGAAGCGCGGCGGCAAGCAGCAGCAACAGCGGCACGTAACCACTGCGAAAATCCCTTCCGAACAAGCCGAGTAAGCTGGGACCGATAGCGGCCATGACGAGCAATGCGCACACAACGATTGCCGCATTGACTGCGACGTTGGTGCGCAACGCCGATCGATACGCGGCGTCCCCCTCGACGACGTTCGTGCGATTTATCCACGCCATGGCGAGGCCGTTCAGAATTGTTGGCGCGAACATCACCATCGCCAACAAATTGAGCCCCGCCGAATACACTGCAACTTCGCCAAACGCGTTTGGCGAGCGCGCGAGAAAAGCTTGCACGGCCCACAATACCGGAACGGTACTGAATCCGCTCAATGCCGCGGGAACGGCGAAGCGCATGAGCAATGGTCGTTCAACGAGAAAACTTGCCGCGCTCTGCGCCAACGACTGCAATCTGCGCTCGCGGCGCAGCGAAACTGTGAGAGTCGCGCACTGAAATGCGAGACTCAGCCCCAGCCCGACTGCCGCACCACGCACTCCGTCGTACGACGCACCACCAACAGTCAGTGCGAGATACACGGTGCCCGACAACAATCCGCTCAATCCGAGTGATCGAAACGACTCGAGACCAGCCAACGCACCCATCAGGAATCCGTTGCGCACCATGAACACCGCCGACGCCGACGCGATCAGAATGGCGGGGCCCAGCGAAGGCGCGTGCAACGCGGAATTCGCAAGTCCTAGCGAGCTTGCACCCAGCAACGCTGCCGAAATAATCGCGGCAATCCACGAAACGCGGCTAAACAATCCAAGCAATTGACCAGCGCGTTCAGCATCGCGATGACGCCATTCCGCCAGATAACGCGTGCTCGTGTATCCAACTCCCAAACTCGCAAAAGCGGCGGTTGCCTGCACAGTAGTCAGAACAATGGCGAACTCACCGAATACTGATTTGCCGAGGAGGTTGGCAATGATGATGTTGCTCACGAACGTGCTTCCCTGGTTGAACACCGTGCCCAGTGTGGCCCACGCAAAGTTGGGTCCCAGGGTGAGCAGACTTTTTATCGAAGTACGTGCCTCAGCCATCAACGACGACGACCCGTAGCAACGAGTCGTGGGGCCAGAAGGTCGATATCGAATGGCTGCAAATGCGCGATCGCGTTCACTCCCCAGAAGATCGCGCTCGACAATGGTGTTGGGAATCGGCGATCAAAACTCACGAGCGCGGATGTCAAACGCCCGGTGTAACGAACTCGGACCGAGTCGGCAATGTCATTCGGCATCAGCGCCAGAAATGCATCGCGAGTCATGATATCGGTGTTGTGAAGCTTAAGATTTTCCGGGTCCCAACGCGCTTGCAATCGTCCGTAAATACCGCCGTAGTTCGGAATCGTGATGACGGCCACGCCACCGGGGCGCAGTAGTTCAAAGTGGCGCCGAACAATTGCGCTCGGATCCTGAAAGTGCTCAATCACACCTTGGCTGTAGACCACGTCGAACGTGCCAAGGGGAAACGTCGTCGCAAATACGTCTTCGCATCGCAAATCGGCGGCAAGCCCGAGGTGCGCGAAGAGTTCCTGGCCGAGCGTAACTCCAGGTTGAGAGAAATCGATCCCCGAAACGGACGCTTCCAACGCCTGTGCAATCCAGGCCAACTGCTTGCCCGGTGCAAACCCGATTTCCAATACTTTGTCGCCCTTCTTCACCCATTTGCGAAATTCCCGACGCGAATCACCAGTCGAGGCCAACAACGGTGAGGGAAGCCGCATGCGGATGGGTGCCTCGTACGCGGCGTCCCAGTGCTCGACTGTTGTCAGTCGTTCCGCTTCCGTTTTCTGACTACTCTCGCTCATCGACGACGGTGTGCTGGTGATCATCCATATCGGTTTGGTCCACGACTACATTAATCACTCGGCGCGCCTCTGTTTAACATACCACTTCCCCTATGACGCGGTTGAAATTTACCCTTTCGTTGGCGCTGAACCAGTTGTGACTGTTCTTACATGATCATCCTTGGCTTGAACGCGTTTCACGCGGATGCCGCAGCTTGTCTGCTGAAGGATGGAAAGATTGTTTCGGCGGTGGCTGAAGAGCGGTTGGGAGCGCGTCGTAAGCATTTCGCCGGATTTCCGGCGGCCGCAATTCGGCATGTGCTGAATGCTGGAGGTGTCAGCATTCGCGATGTTGAAGTCGTGGCAGTTGGGCACGATCCCAAAGCCAATGTTGCGCAAAAGGCGGCGTACGCGTTGCGCAATCCTGTTCGCGCCATCGGCTCTGCCATCACGTTTCTCTCGCGCGAGCGTCAACTCGATTCGCTGCCCGAACGCATCGCGCGCGAGTGCGGCTTTCCTTTAACCGATTGCCGCTTTGAACTTTCGTACATTGAGCACCATCGTGCGCATCTCGCGAGCAGCTTCTGGGGCAGCGATTACAAATCGGCTGCTGGCTTTTCGTACGATTCGTCGGGGGATTTTGTCTCGGGCGCCTACGCGAAATGCGAGAGCGAAATTGACATTATCGAACGCGTGTTTCTGCCGCATTCGCTGGGTTATTTCTACACGTCGCTGTGCCAGTTCATTGGGTTTGCGGAGTTTGGCGAAGAGTACAAGGTGATGGGGCTCGCCGCGTACGGCCAGCCAACGTATTTGCCCTTGATGGAGCGCATGCTGCAATACGACAGTCGTGGCCAGTATCGCCTTGACAGCAAATTCTTCGCTGGACTATTGCAGCGAAGTCACGAGGAATTGCTCGACGACGAAGGGCGCATCATGGTGCCGCCCTTGTATTCCGATGCGTTGATCAGCGAACTTGGCGCAGCGCGCGTGCGCGGAGCGCCACTTACGGAACGTGACCGAAATCTCGCGGCCAGCTGTCAGTTGCATTTCGAGAACGTTGTCGTCGAGTGTCTTCGTTGGTTGCACTCGGTGATGCCGACTGACGAGTTGGTGACGGCCGGTGGATGCGCGCTCAATGGCGTTTGCAACGCGCGCATTTTGCGTGACACGCCATTCAAGCGCATGTACGTGCACGGCGCGGCCGGTGATGATGGCACCGCAGTTGGCGCGGCGTTGGAAGCGTGGCGCAACGCAGGCGGAGCGCGCCCCGAGCCAGTTCAGGAAGTGTATTGGGGGCCCAGGCACGATGAAAGCGAAATGTCCGCTGCACTATCGGCCGCAGGACTCGTCGCAGACAAACTCGAATACAACGCGCTGATAGATCGCGTATCGCAAGAATTGGCCAACGGAAAAGTTGTCGGCTGGTATCAGTCGCAAAGTGAGTGGGGCCCGCGCGCACTGGGAAATCGTTCAATCCTCGCGCATCCAGGCTGGCCTGGAATGAAGGACATGATCAACGCGAAAGTGAAGCGACGCGAATCGTTCCGTCCGTTCGCACCGTCAATTCTCGAGCATCGTGTCGACGATTATTTCGAACAGGATGTGAAGAGTCCGTTCATGATGCACGTGGTACGCATTCGTGCGGAGAAAAGCGCAGAAATGGCGGCGGTTCGTCATGAAGATGCAACGGGACGATTGCATAGTGTGTCGAAAGTGCAGAATCCCATTTACTTCGATCTGATTTCCGCGTTTGAGAAAAAGACTGGAACGCCAGTATTGCTCAACACGAGCTTCAACGAAAACGAACCCATTGTCGATACCCCCGAACAAGCCATTGCGTGCTTTATGCGAAACGACATTGATCTGCTCTGCATTGGCCCGTACGTGGTGAGCAAGTCGGCTTGAGCGAATCGGTCGGCATTCGCGCACCACAGCGTGTGCTCATAACCGGGAGCGCCGGTTTTATTGGTCGTCACCTGGTGCGCCGACTGCTGAATGCCGGTTACGCCGTGCACGGTTTGGACAAAGCGTCGTCGGGTTTCGCTCACTTGAACTACACAGAGCACGTCGTTGACATATTAAACAACGATCTGCTCGTGCAAACGGTTCGCACCGTTTCACCGGTTGGTATTTTGCATTTGGCGGCCCGCACCGATCTTGACGAAACGCGTGACATCTCCGGCTATTCCGCCAACACCATCGGCGTCAGCAACTTGATATCGGCAGTCGAAGCCACGCCGTCGGTCGAACGCGTTGTCTGCACTTCAAGTCAATTGGTTTGTCGCATGGGGTATACGCCCAAAGCCGCCGACGATTATCAGCCGACCACCATTTACGGCCAGAGTAAAGTCGAGACAGAGCTGCGCTGGAAGCAGGCCGACGGGGCGGGGCGCCAATGGTGCCTGGTGCGCCCAACGACTATTTGGGGGCCTGGAATGAATCCGCATTATCTCACGTTTTTCGCATTGGTTCGTGATGGTCGATATTTTCATATTTCGGGTGGGCCGACACCAAAAACGTACGGTTATGTTGGCAACACGGTGCAGCAATATCAGAGTTTGCTCGAAGCGGCGGCGGATCAGGTGAATCGTAAAACGTTTTACCTGGCGGACACACCCGAGGTCTCGTTGGAGCAGTGGGCGGAAGCATTTCGAGTAGCACTTGCCGCGCCACGAATTCGTACCATGCCGCGCGCATTGGCACGCTCACTGGCGAGTCTTGGTGATGTGATCGCAACAGTTGGTGTAAAGCGTTTTCCGTTTACTTCGTTTCGTCTGAACAATGTCGTTACGCCGTCGGTCGTCGCACTTGGCGCGACCAACGACATTTGTGGTTTGCCGGCAATTCCGCTTTCAACATCTGTGGCAGCAACAACCGAATGGCTCAAGCGCGTGTGGTCAGGACAATCGCGCTGGGCCATAGACTGATTGCAGATTCGAATTCAAGCACCGAGAAACTGATGGCTAAATCGATAGTTGATGTGCACGCTGATACTTCGTCCAACTCGGAGCAAATCCGCGTGATCCGCAAGATCCGCGTTTCGCTGTTGTGTTTTGCCGGCTATCAGTCACGCCGCGAAGTCCGGGTACTACAGGACAAATCATGAGCAAGAATTCAAACAACAACGTGCTCGTGGTCGCGGGCGGTGGTGGCTTCATCGGCGGGCACCTCGTCGCCGCACTGCGCGGTCAGGGACGCCGAGTGCGCGCGGTTGACATCAAGCCGCTCAACGAATGGTATCAGAAATTTCACGACGTAGAAAATGTTGTGGCCGATCTCAAGTTGCTGGAGAATGCGCGGGCCGCGTGCAGCGACGCTTCAGTCGTCTATCAACTCGCCGCCGACATGGGCGGCATGGGTTTCATTGAGCACAACAAGGCGCTCTGTATGCTGTCGGTGCTCACGAATACGCACATGATCGAGGCCGCCCGCGAAGCAAACGTTGCGCGCTTTTTCTACGCGTCGTCTGCGTGCGTGTACGCGGCGGACAAACAGACCGACCCCAATGTCACCGCGCTCAAGGAAGAAGACGCATATCCTGCCATGCCCGAAGACGGGTACGGTTGGGAAAAACTATTCTCCGAACGCATGTGCCGGCATTTCCGCGAAGACTTCGGGCTCGAAACGCGCATCGCGCGCTATCACAACGTGTACGGGCCGCACGGCACGTGGGCCGGTGGTCGCGAAAAAGCGCCCGCCGCGCTCTGTCGCAAAGTTATTCAGGCCATTCACAGTGGTCAGCATGAAATCGAAATCTGGGGGGACGGATTGCAAACGCGTTCGTTCATGTACATCGACGATTGCATCAAAGGCACCCTTGCTGTCACGAACAGCAACATTCTTGACCCGATCAATGTTGGCAGCAGTGAACTGGTCACGATCAACCAACTCGCCGACATTGCCGAGAGTATTGGTGGCGTAAAACTCAAGCGCCGCTACAATCTCGACGCACCGAAAGGCGTGAACGGTCGCAACTCCGATAACTCGCAAATTCTCAAGGAACTGCATTGGGAACCATCAATTCGCTTGCGTGATGGCATGGAGCGCACCTATCGGTGGATTGAAAGCGATTTCAAGAGGACGCTGAACGAGTGAGTCAGGGCGCGCCGCCACGCTCAATCGCGCCTTCAACATTCCTGCTGGTTTCACAGGTCTACGTTCCCGATCCGGCCAGCGTCGGACAGCACCTGGCGGGCGCTGCGGCCGAGTTGGCGAAGCGGGGGCATCGCGTTGTCGTCATCACTTCGGCGCGCGGCTACGACAATCCGAGCGATCGATATCCGTCGCGAGAGGTTCGCGATGGTGTTGAGATTCGTCGTGTACCCTTTGCGTCATTCGGCAAAGGCTCAATGACGCTTCGCCTCGTTGGCGCTCTGCTGTTCTTGTTTCAGGCCATCGTACACGGCCTGTTCCTCAAAAACGTCGGCACGATAGTCGTCACAACGTCGCCGCCAATGTCCGCGATTGCAGCGGTCGTGCTCGCATCACTCAAACGACTACGCGTCGAATATTGGATCATGGATCTCAACCCCGACCAGGCAGTGGCAGTCGGTGCTGCGGTTGAGACCTCACTATTCGTTCGGGCCTTCAATTGGCTGAATCGCAAAATTCTCTCGCGCGCCGACAATGTGGTGGTGATGGACCGCTTCATGAAAAAACGCGTCGTGGCCAAGCTGCCCGCAGTTGAAAGTCGGCTTACTGTGTTGCCGCCGTGGCCGCTCGAAGACGTCTCCGCAAATCTGCCACACGGCGCCAATGGGTTCCGCGACGAACACGACCTGCAAAAACAATTCGTAGTGATGTACAGCGGCAACCATAGTCCGGCCAACCCGCTTACCACGCTCATTCGCGCGGCCGAGGAGCTGCAGAACACAGCGGGCCTGACGTTTCTCTTTGTCGGTGGTGGAATTGGCAAGCGCGAAGTAGAGGCCAGCCCTGCCACGAATATCCGTTCACTGCCATATCAACCTCTGAACCGCCTTCGCGAATCCCTCTCGGCTGGCGACCTGCACGTCGTTTCGATTGGAGACGCAGTAGTTGGAATGGTGCATCCTTGCAAAGTTTATGGCGCAATGGCGGTGGCGCGCCCTATTCTTCTGTTCGGACCTCCGGAAAATCACGTCGCTGACTTGCTGGCCAGCGAGGGCATCGGTTGGCATGTTGCACACGGCGATGTCGTCGCCGCGGTCCAAACTCTGAGAAAAATTCAGGCGCTGTCGAAGGAGGAGTTGCACGCGATGGGTTTGCGAGCGCAACAAGTTGTCTCCAATCGGCTGGGCCGAGCGACGCTCACGAACGCACTGTGTGATGTGTTCGAAGGGCGTTCACTGCCAATCAGAACTTCATGACGAATCCCAACGCATCAAAAGAGTCGACCGACAACATGAGTGAGACGGTGAATGAAGTTTCACTTGTTTCACTGATGAATGTGCTCATGCGTCGGCGTGCTCTCGTCGTGTGGAGTTCATTGCTTTGCGCCGCATTGTTCACGGGTTATTCGCTGATTGGTGAGCGCACCTGGACAACTGTCGTCTCATTTTTTCCGCAAGGGAAAAAGTCGAGCGGAAATTTGTCGGCACTAGCCGCGCAATTCGGTGTTCCCGTCAGCACGGGTGACGCCAACGAAAGTCCGAACTTCTATGCCGATCTCGTTAAGTCGCGCGCAATTCTCAGCACAATTATCGACAGCGGGGTGGCCGTTGAAACCGGCAAACCCAAAGTGGATCTCGCTACCGCCTACGAAATCAAAACAATAGAATCGGCCCTTCGCCGCGACATGGCGATGAAGCAACTCAACGATAATGTCGCTGTCTCGACGAACACAAAAACGGGCGTCGTTACCATGCGGGTTTCGTCAAAGTCAGCGCCGCTTTCTGCGGCCATCAGTGCGCGTTTGCTCGAATTACTCAATCGTTTCAATCAAGAGACACGCCGCGGGCAGGCGTCGGCCGAGCGAAAGTTTACGGCCGATCGCGTAACCGCCGTCAAGAAGGATTTGCGCAACGCCGAAGACGCGTATCAGGAATTTGTGCAAGCCAATCGCGTGACATCAGCGGTCTCGTCTTCAAATGTGCAGAAGGACCGACTCGAGCGCGAACTTCGCATGCAAACGGAACTGTACACGAACCTCGCGAAGGCGTACGAACAAGCAAAAATCGACGAGGTGCGCGACACACCCGTCATCACAGTCGTCGAGCGTCCCGAACCAGCCGCGCGTCCCGACTCACGAGGTATCCTTACGAAAGGCATTGCATCACTCGTCGCGGGCTTCGTACTGGGCGTCATCATGGCGCTCATTATTGACGGATTGCAAGGCAGCGGAAATTCCGGCAACGCAGAAGGAGACGAATTCCGCAAACTGGGCAATGCCACTCTGCGCGATCTACGTCGTCCCTGGAGATTGCTCGCGCCGATAAAGGTCTGATTTTGGGGCAACAACGGAAAATCGTTCTCGTTACTGGCGCTAATGGATTTGTAGGAACCGCGCTCGTGAAATATCTGCTTGAAACGGGGGAATATTACCTGAGATGCGCGACACGCACGAACGCGAATTGGTCTCGCAATGTTGCAGGGTTTACAATCGGCGATATTGACGGCACAACTAATTGGCAAACCGCGATAAAGGGCGTGGGCGTAGTTGTGCATCTCGCGGCGCGCGTTCACGTCATGCGCGACAGGTCGACCAATTCACTGCAGGAATTCCGTCGGGTGAACGTGCAGGGCACACTCGCATTGGCCGAGCAAGCAGCGACCAACGGTGTGAAGCGATTCGTGTTTTTGAGTTCGGTAAAAGTGAATGGCGAGGAAGGTGTGTTCAGTGAAGTCAGCGATCCCGCGCCGTTGGACGACTACGGCGTCAGCAAGAACGAAGCAGAAATCGGATTGCGTGAAATCGCACAGCGAACGGGAATGGAGGTGGTAATCATTCGCCCGCCGCTCGTGTACGGGCCCGGTGTGAAAGCGAACTTTCAATCACTGCAGCGGTTGGTCACGCGCGGAATTCCGCTGCCGTTCGCGGATGTGCGCAACAAGCGCAGCTTGGTTGGCATCGACAATCTCACCAACTTCATCAACGTCGCGATGACGCATTTATTCGCGGCGAACGAAACGTTTTTTGTGAGTGATGGCAACGACTTGTCCACGTCGCAGCTCGTGCAGGCCATGGCGCGCGCGGAGGGCAGGGCGGCTCGCTTGTTTTCGGTGCCGGGATCGTTGTTGATGGCTGCGGCGAGTGCGGTTGGGAAAAGGTCGATGGCGCAACGGCTGTTAGGCACACTGCAGGTCGATATCAGCAAAGCGCAAAGACTTCTCAGTTGGAAACCCGTCTTCAGTGTCGACGAAGGGTTGCGTCGCGTCGCGTCCGCCTCGTGAAATACGCCTCTGCGATTCTGGTTGCGCTGTTAGCAATAATCAGCAGCCTCTTGCTCACGGGTCGTTTTCGCCGCTTTGCACTCAAGCGCGGGCTCATGGATCTTCCCAACAGTCGCAGTTCCCATGAAACTCCAACTCCACGCGGAGGGGGCGTCGCCATTGTTATCACGGTTCTTGTGCTGCTCGCGCTGATCGCCGCGACAAGCGATCAGTATTCGGGTTACAATGAACTCAAACGAACAATGTCGCTCATGATGTCTGGTATCGTTGCCGCCGCGATCGGGTATGCGGATGATCACGGAGGCACGCCCGTTTTGGCACGCCTTGGCGCGCATTTCGCCGCCGCCGCGTTTGCAATTGTCGCAACAGGCACGGCACCTATCGCCCACGAATTGCACCTGCCGCTATCGCTCTCATTCATCGCGCCGATAGTTGCCTCGCTGTACCTCGTGTGGATGGTCAACCTGACCAACTTCATGGATGGTATCGACGGACTTGCCAGCATCGAAACGCTAACGGTTTGCGTTGGCGGAATACTGTGTGTGCTGCTGTATCAACATCTGCACCCTTGGCCGACCAACATTCCGCGAATGCAGGGGGACTACAACGCATCGATTGCCACGGCTTTGCCATTCATCGTTGCTGCGTCAACCATGGGTTTTCTATTCTGGAATTGGCCTCCTGCAAGAATTTTTATGGGCGATGCTGGAAGTGGATTTCTCGGTATCATGCTCGGCGCAATGTCACTTGCCGCGGCCGCGTTTGCGCCGCACTTGCTGTGGTCGTGGATGATTCTGCTTGGCGCATTCATCACCGATGCAACCTTGACGCTGCTTCGCCGCATCATTCGCCGCGAAAAGTTCTATCAGGCGCATCGCAGTCACGCGTATCAGCACGCGGCGCGTCGATGGGGTCATCAGAAGGTCACAGTGGCTTTTGGCGCGGTCAATCTGCTGTGGTTGACACCAATTGCCCTAGCTGTCGGATCGACGCGTTTGAACGCGTTTCTGGCGCTCGCAATCGCGTACGCGCCACTGCTAATTGCGGCACTGTACTTGAAAGCTGGAATGCCAGAATAACTCACACGGCCCATCGAACAGCGATGCGCGTCTGCTCTATTTCTTCGTTACCGCCAGAATTGCTGCAACTGACACGAGCAATTGCGCTACCAGTCCGACCGCCGCCGAAACGTTTCCTTTTGCCTTGTTCGGGTCTTCCGCTGGCACAACAACAGTCGCACCTGGGCGCGGCGTTGGGTCGAGCGTGATGAAACCCAACAAATGGTGACGGCTCTCGACTTTGCCGTTCGGTTGCACAACGTACGCGCGACGTGCATTGCCTTTCGCACTGGGGCCACCGGCCGCGCCAACATAAAAGCCCAGACTCTTACCCTGAGCGTGGGCAAGTGCCGTTGGTGCATTCACTTCGCCACGCACTTCAACCGTTTGGCGACGCGATGGAACGTCGAGCGAATCATTGCCCTCGAGCACAAGATCATCGTTGCCCCCTTTGTGCTTGAGCGCGTAGCCCAGATCAACACCCACGCGAATTCGGGCCGCATTCGCATCGAGCCGCGCAGAATCTGACTTCGCGGTTGCCGAATCAAGCTTTGCGCGCGATGTATTGCTGGACAGACGTCGTGAGAAGTACGCAGCATCCTGATCGGCCAGGGCAGTTACCCCACCAGCGCGCACAATCAAATCAGATATGCGTTCGCCGCGATCGGCAATTGCATAGCGTCCCGGAAATCGAACTTCTCCTGTCAGAAACACCACCATCGGCAAACGAAATCCGGGTTCGCGCAAAATCAAAACATTGTCATACGGCTGCAGTACTATTTCCTGTGACGTCGACACGGTGGCAGCACGCCCCTGCGAAAACAGATAGCCTGAATCGAGCGGCACGCGAATGGTCTGTGCGGTTGTGTGCCCATCGTGATCGAGAGGCAATCGTGCAATTTCGGCAGCGCCGAGGTACGCGCTTTCTTCCATACCGTCCGCCATGAGCACCAGATCGCGCATCGTCATTCCTTCGCGCCAGGGATACTGTCCACCTTTTCGCACTGCTCCGTCAATTACGACCACTTGCTCCGAACGGAAATTCGTTCGGTTGAACACGGTGATTTCGTCGTCTTCTGCCAGCAGGAAGGGTTCAACTGTGGCGCCAGTCGTGTCGCGCAACATGGCCCGGAACTGTGATCGCGTTGAATCGGCGCGCAAACGCGAAATAAGCACGCGTCCCAAATACGCGTCAGGCTTCACACCGCCCGCTCGCCGCAACGCGGCCTCAAGGGTCAATCCAGGTTGAAAGCCCTGATTACCCGGACTCCAAACGTTGCCGATTATCGAGATGCGGTTGCGCACGCGATCGGCGATAGTCGGAACGCGCACCACATCACCTTCGGCCAGCGTAAACGCCGGAGCGCTGGCGTTTGCACCCAACGGCACATCAACAACGGCGCGATCGGCACCTTGCCCCGTGCGCGATGCGGCCGGAATCACGCGATCAATCAACACGCGGCGTGAGCCTGCAGTGGCCTTGAAACCGCCGGCGTCTGCAATTGCATCGGCCAGCGTTTCTCCGGGCTTGAGCTCGTACGTTGCAGGGCGATTAACCGCACCATCAACACGAACGCGGGGGCCGTGCACGGGAATGAACAACAAATCTCCCTGCTGCAGCCGCACGTCTCTCGATGCATCACCGCGCAACAGGTAGTCGTACACGTCAAGCGTCGCGGCAGTCTTGCCCCCACGACGCACTTCGACGGTGCGAAGCGATCCATTCTCGTTTGGTCCACCCGCTGCGTACAACGCGGTAAATGCAGTGCCCGCGCTCGACACGCGAAACGAACCAGGTGTCATGACATCACCCGTGACAACAATCTGAATCGTGCGGAGTTTCGAAACACTAACCGAGAAATGCGTTGTGCCGTCATTGCCGCGTTTCACGCCACTGTACACACGCGCCAAACGCATCCGCAACACATCGTCCAGTTGACCAAGCGTCAGATTTGCAACGCTCACCTGTCCAACATCGGGAATAACGACGAAGCCTTCGCGCGTGACATCAAGCTTGTCCGCGCGCTCAACATCACCGGTCAGAATCAAGACAATCTGGTCACC
>JBDUAX010000414.1:0-4275 GCA_040004455.1 Gemmatimonadaceae bacterium | reverse complement strand
GAATCCACCACGACGCTTTGACGAGGAAGATGTTGTTCGGGTGTGATGCTTCCAGTGCGGTCCGCTCACGCGAGAAATCGAGATTGCCTTCGCTGTCCTGACTGAAGCGTGAATGGGTCCACGCCAGATAGAACACGGAACCTGGACGATATTCCCAGCGAAACACGGCGTTGCCGCGCAATGATCGCTGCGTGAAGTCGGGATTGGAGAAGGAGAATGCGCCCGCCGGTCCTGCGCCGTCGGGATCGATTGTGTATTTCGAAATTTTTCCCAACGTGTCGAGCATCGTGCTCACAGTGCCAACGTCTTCTCCAAAGATGTTGTAGTTGGCTTGACGCGGCGCGCCAAACTCCTTGAACTTCGAATAGTGGCCGCTGGCGAAGAAGGGTTGTGCGTACAACTCAAGTGTCATGCGCGGCGAGAACGTGATGTTCAATCGCGTATCAAATGCGAGCGTCTTTTGGCGTAGTCCCGACAATACGTAGCGCGTGCCGAAGAAATTCGTCGCCTTGGCATCGGGTATTGCCGTCAAGTACTGCAACAATGATTGTCCATCGCTCCATGATGGGCCAAACGAAACACTGACATTGGACGAAGGGCGATAATTGATTTTTTCACTGACGCTCGCACCCCAGCCGCCGCGAGTGTTCGACGAGTAATTCGCACTGCTGCTGAGCACAATTTTCTTTCGCGAATCCGTTGAGAAATCAAGTTCGTGGTATGCGGTTCCCGGTCGCGTGACGATTGGGCCGCCGCGCAGCAAGCGATCATCGAGCAGTGCGGGATGCCAGATGTAGAAAGTGGTTACATTCCAGAATTGCGGCGTGGATGTGCCCGCGTAGACTTGTAACTGGCGATCCGTCAGATCGCCTTCGAAATTCTTTTGTTGCTGACCGCCGAAAATGATGTTCAAATTGCGATACCACTTCGTTGGCTTTTGCCAATTACGAAAGATATTTGCATTGTAAAAGATGTAATCCGATCGCTGGTTGAACGCGAGATCGTTGTTCTCGAATCCTGGCGTGCGCACGTTGACAGCTGCCTCCCATAACCAGCTTCCGGCATCCTTGGCGATGCGCGCATAACCACCTGCTCCAATCATGCTGGTGGCGCTCGAATCGAGGCGATTGGAAAAAAATCCGTCGCTCCCCGCGCCACGATCGGGGCGCTGAAAGTAGTGCGCGCTATTCGTTTGCCGCGCGAGCATGACGTTGGAGTCGCCCGAGACGGCACTGAGACCGCTGTTGGCAATCAGCGTGTAACGGTGATTGCCGAAATTGTAGCGCACGTCAGCGCCAATGAATTCAGCATGACCTGCAAGTCGTGGCGTAAATGTTGAATCAAGATTGCGCTTGACCGAAGTTCCAATGCCCCCAATTGTCAGATTGCCGCGCAGGAAATCTTTCTTCACTCGGCCAACAAAGTAGTTGCTGAGCGGTTCGACTTCCTGGCTGCCTTTCGTTCCGTCGGCGAATTGCAGCTGCGCCGTTTCTCGATTCGTAACCGCATTCAGTAGTCCAACGGTGTAACCATTGCTCGTACGTCCTGTAATCTTCACTGCGCCGAGAATGGCAGACGCATCGGGAACATCGGCGTACTTTCCGGTTGAATAGGCGAGGCCCGCGCCGGTTGGCGCACGACCAATGCGACGCGAGTAAAATGCATTCAGCGATGACACGTTGCTGCAAAAGAAGCAGTTGAACGAACCAAAATCGAAAACCCCCGATCCCTCAATGAAAAACGGTCGCTTTTCGCTGAAGGAGGTTTCGAATGCACTGAGATTTACAACCGCCGGATCGACTTCAACCTGCCCGAAGTCAGGATTGATGGTGGCGTCGAGCGTGAGGTTTGAAGTCAACAAATACTTGATGTCGGCACCAACACGCGCTGATGGTTGCACGCCGTAGTTGAACGGATCGTGCTTGTCGGCTTCGAGCGAACGTGCCGTCGATGAGATGTAGGGCAACAGCTCAACGTGCCGCGGTGAATGCGAAATTTTCAGCCCTTCCAGATGACCGAAACGCGGCGGACCACCTGCCTCAGTCTTATTCCAGAACGACCAATCGTCTTCTTCGTGAATGCGCTGGATGTATCGGCGCAACTGCAGTCCCCACGTTTGCAGCGAATCGGCTGAGTAGCGCAATTGATTGAGCGGAATGCGAATTTCTGCGGTCCATCCATCTGTATTGATGCGCGTTTGCACCTCCCAGACCGGATCCCATCCACTGTCGCAGCACGATGAACCAAGCCCAATTTGATCCTGCTTCGAACCCGACGGATTTACCGTGAAAAATGCGCGACTCAAGTGGTCGTGGTATCCATCAATAACCACCTGAAAATAATCTGAATCGAACTGGTTGTCGCGCCGCACCAATCGCGTGGTAATTCCCGCTGGGCCAGCAGTATCAAACATTGTTGCGCCGATATAGAGCGCATTGTCGTCGTACAAAATGCGAACGGCCGTTTGCTGCGTTGGTGCATTGCCTTCGTTCGGATCGTATTGCGTGAATTGCGTTACCGTTTCAGCGGCGCTCCACGCTGCCTCGTCAAGTTTGCCATCAATTGTTATGGGAGATGCGCGGCGCACCGCATGCACTGAAGGCACTGGCACCGCGTGCCCGTTGTCGATTTTCTCAGCCGATTTCGCCGAAGGCTGCGCCATGACAATGGATGCGCGCGTTGAGATGATGAGCGCCGATGCGACCGCTAACACCATCGTGCGCGCAATTGAACGGATGGACATGTTTTCGCAGCAGCGCGGAAGGGAAAACGGGCAGGCGATTTCATTATCTTAGATGCATTAGGCACAAAATTGGTTCGGCGTTTCAGATTTCCCAATGAAATTTGGGACTACGCGTCAATCCCTTTTGACGGCTGCATCGTCCCTTGCAAAAATCAAGTAGTCCCGTCTGAAACGCTGCGATGGTTCATGCGTTCGGACCTTTACTGCAACACGGCCGACACAAAACCCTTGTAGCTGCGCACAGTAAACACTGCACCAGCAAGTTGCGCCTTTCCGATGTCGCGATAAAACGTCTTCTGAGGAACGGGCGTTTTGCCGGTCCGTGCACTCCCCTCTTTCACGCCAAGTAAATCGACCGATGGCGCGTTGACTTCGAGCTCAACGTTCGTTCCCCTGTGAAACGCCAGCACGACGTTTCCACTGTGTGTGTCCACTGAAACACTGGCGTTTTTTGTTACGCCACCGATGTAGTGAATCTCACCATCGATCGATTCAAAACGCGCGCGTTGAACCGTGCCAGCGTTGATCAGCACGCGCCCGCTCACGGTGATGATACCAACGTCATCACTCGAACCGTTCCAGGTGATGTCACCAGTTGCTGTCTTGAGACGCGTGTAGGCTGCCGACGCCGTGATGTCCAGATTTCCATTCATTGTTTCGGCGCGCACTTCGGTTGGCCTGCCCTGCAGGTGCACGGTTCCAGCAACAGTGCTGATGTCGACCGCGCCGGCAAGCGTTGAAACATCAATGTCTGCCGATGCCGTCTTCACCCACACGCGAGCGCGTGCCGGAACATGTACCACCAGGTCCGCAGTTGATTTTCCGTTCGCCGATTCAATGCCGAATTTCACACCGGTTCGGTTGCCACCGCCGAAATCTTTTCCGGAGCCCGCAATGGTTCCGGTAACTGCAACGGAATCGCGATCCCACCCAATGATTCGTACCGACCCGCCGTCGGAGAAGAATTTGAACGCACCATCAGCGTTTAGTGCGAAACCGCGATTAACCCTGGTCTGCGCGTGAGTGGCGAGCGGTGTGACAATCAACGCCAGCAGCGCCGCGATATGGTACCAGTGATTTCTTTTTGACAACTTGCTCGGTGCACGCATGATGAATTCCTAAAGTGATCGCAGCGGAAGTTCTTCCGCGCGCCTGAGGAGATCGAGTTTTTGTTCGTAAGCCGCAGTCAACAGTCCGGCGATTGTTGCGTCGTTGGGTGACTCAGACAGCGATGTGCGCGCTTCCGCAATTGCGCTGTCAATTTTCTGCAGACAGGTGTCGATAACGGCGGTCGTAGCCGGATCCATTTGCGCTCGCCGCTGTTCGAGATTCTGCGCAAGATCCTTCGCAGCCACGTCGTAGCGTTCGAACACTACACTTACGGTTGACGGATTCTCTATTTGTGTCGTTGGCGTTGTCGTGACCTGGGTTTGTGCGCTCTCGCGATTGCCGAGTTTCCTGATTGTCGCGATTGATGCTACGACCAGCAGCACGGCCGCCGCCCCCCAAAGCGACCGACTTTGCCAACGATT
>JBDUAX010000413.1:0-4276 GCA_040004455.1 Gemmatimonadaceae bacterium | reverse complement strand
TGGTGATTCACAACTGGGACGACCACTACTCGGCGTCAAGTGCGGCTGCAATTCCGCGTTTCTCGTACACGCCACCGAACACGACGACGACACGGCGACGATTCTGAGGGAAGGTCGCGAAACTGTCATTGAACGCACGTTGCTGCGCCCTGCCCTGCGTGGCGACGCAATCACAACACGTCGCATACTCGCACCGCACCACACACACCTCGGCAATCTTCGCATTCTTTGGACGCACGCCGCCGACGGCGCACCGCTTCGCGTCCTTCCACCACGCACCAATCGTTGGCTGGCACGCTATCGACCGCAACTCGAAACGCGCCGCGATGCGCGCGCCAAACACCCGTGGTGGACGCTGTTTCGTACCGAAGCTGCGCGATCCGAGGCCGCGCGTTTGGTGTGGGCCGATTTGGGAAAATCGTTGCGCACTACGATTCTCGCGCCGGGCGATCCAACAGTTCCGCTCAACAGTTGTTATGTGCTGCGCACGCCGTCGCTCGAAGACGCCTACGCGCTCAACACACTGCTCACCTCACCACTTACTGCTGCGTGGCTCGACGCAATTGCCGAACCTGCTCGCGGCGGATGGCGGCGATTCCTTGGTTGGACGGTCGCCGCACTTCCGGTTCCCGCTGATTGGGAATCGGCGCGTAACCGCCTCGCCGAATTCTCCCGCCGACAACGCTCCGTAAATCCTCCATCTGCCGAGGAACACGTCGTTGTCACCGCCGACGCTTATGGAATCCCGGTGCGATCACTCACACCGTTGCTCGAATGGGTGTCCCGATGAACGAAACTCCAAACGCGAAATGGCAAGCCGTTCCAACCAACGTGGTGTACGCTGCCATCGCGAACGCATCAATTGGCGCCCAACAATTAGAAGTCGCAACGATTGGTGATGTCACGCTGCACGACCATCAGCAGGACGCTGTATCTCGACTCGAAATCACCATTCGAGAATTCGGTGGGGCGCTGCTTGCGGACACAGTCGGACTGGGCAAAACCTATGTTGCGCTTGCCATTGCAGCTCGGTTCAAACACGTCCACGTGCTTGCTCCGGCGAATTTGCTTCCGATGTGGCGCACCGCAATTGCGGCCACACATCGCACCAATGTCCTGCTGCATTCGCTGCACACGCTCTCACGACGTGCTCTGGCCAACAACAATCCACAGCGCGAAACGCTCGTAATCGTCGACGAGGCGCATCACCTCCGCACACAAAATACCGCGCGCTATCGAAACGCAGCTCAGTTTATGGCCGGCCGAAGCGCGTTGCTGCTCTCCGCAACCCCGTTGCACAATCAGTCGCGAGAGCTTCGAAACCTTCTGGCGCTTTTCCTGGGGCATCGCGCCGATTCACTCGACGACGCAATTCTCTCCAGCTGTATTGTTCGAAGAACCGCCGCGCATGTTCCATCGGTCGCTCTGCCGGCCGTCCACGAGCATCCACCGTATTCAATTGCGGATAATCCGCCGGTGTTGGAGTCAATTCTTACGTTGCCAGTTCCTCTCCCTACGCAAGACGGTGCTGCCGCCAGCGCGCTCGTCCGCTTGGGGCTTCTTCGCGCATGGTGTTCCAGCGACGCGGCACTCACTGATGCCCTTCGCCGTCGTCAAATGCGCGGAGAAGCGCTGTTACATTCACTCTCGCACGGTCGGTACCCCACGCAAAGGGAACTGCGAACATGGATTGTCGGCAACGACTCCATTCAGTTGGGATTTCCCGAATTACTCGTTGCCACAACAACCGATAGCACGGGCGAGATGCTCGCCACACTCACCAAACATCTCGACGGGCTTAACGCACTGCTCCACTTGCACACGCGAACGTCGAATGCAGATCCAGAGCGTGCATCCCTGCTGCGCGAACTGCTGCGTGAGGACAAACCGATCATCGCCTTCTCGCAATTCGCGAGCACGGTTCGCGCTTTGCATCGCGCACTCAGCGACGTCGCCGGCGTTGCATCACTCACTTCGCAAGGCGGACGAATTGCTGGCGGTCCAATTGTGCGACAGGAACTTATTGCGCAATTCGCGCCTCGCGCGCACGGCCGCCCTCCGCCACCTGCGCACGAACAAATTCGTTTGTTGCTCACCACTGACATGCTTTCCGAAGGTGTGAATCTCCAGGACGCTGGAATTCTCGTGCATGTCGATTTGCCGTGGACTGACGCGGCGCGCGCCCAGCGCGTAGGGCGACTCGCCCGCCTGGGAGCGCAATACGAAACAATTCACGTGCATACCATTGCTCCGCCGGCCGGGGCAGAACACACGCTTCGCATTGTCGAAACGCTGAAACGCAAAGCACATCTCAGCGACACAATTGTTGGCGCAACCACTGCGTCGCTCGCGCGTTCGGGTACTGACAGCGAGAGTCCCGCTGCATGCGCAACTCGATTTCGTGCGCAGATGGTCCGTTGGCAAGCTCACACCAACAAGGCACACTCAGCACGTTTCAACAGCGACCGCACGCTTATTGCTCGGACGAACGCAACTCATACCGGCTGGATCGCTGTTGTTGAACACGCAACGCGCACAACTGTGCTGGGACAATTGCACGCGAATTTTGCTGCGCCATCAAGCGCATTGGTCTCCATCATGCACACCATCGACTGCATTGTTGAGTGCAGCGTCGAACCACATGCTGAAAATCAAATCAGCTTATCTCTCGACGAGCCAACACTGCGCGCAATCAGTGATGCTCGCGCCGAAATCAATCGCTGGCACTTGAGCAGCTGCGTGAGCGAACTCACCGGCCCAGTCGAGCGCTCCCTTTCCTCTTCGCAAAAACGTGCCCTGAAACTGGTTGCTGAACGCATCGCCAGCACTCCCGCCACGTCCCGCAACTCATTCGCCATGCTGGCCGATCGAATTGTGGAATCAATTTCGAAGCTGGCCGGAGCAGGTGTCGAACCACGGCTCGACGAGTGGCGTCGACTATCGAACACTGGTCCGCTCCACAATTGGCTGAACGCATTTTTCACAATGTTTCCTTCTGTCGCAACCGACTCGAAAAACACCCAATTGATTCGACCGAGTGTGCAGGCAGTTCGCGTCGTCGCGTTGCTTTTGCTGCAGGCAAAGCACGAATGTCGCACATGAAATCAGCCAGCTACTGCGCCTTGAATTAAGATGACTCATGCCCCGACTCGCCTTGCTTTTCGACCTTGACGGAACGCTCATCGACTCCATCGGCTTGCTTATTCAAAGCATGGAGTTTGCGTTCGAAGGGCGCACGCTTCGCCCAACTGTTGCTGAGTGGACTGCCGGAATTGGCACGCCCCTGCGTATTCAGATTGCCGAATGGACTGCCGACCCTGAAGACGTTGTGGCGTTGGTCGATCGCTATCGCGAATTTCAGGCAGCGCATCTCGAAGGGCTCACGACGATCTACCCGGGCGTCATGGAGCTGCTTGGCTGGGCGAAAGCACGCGGACACGCCATTGGGCTCGTTACCAGCAAAGGCCGGGGCATGACCAATCGCTCACTTGCGCACGTTGGCCTCGCGGGGTTGTTCGAGGTTGAAGTCACAGTGGAAAGCACCGTGCGACACAAGCCGCTCGGAGACCCGGTGCTGTATGCCCTGGAGCAGCTGCAAATCGCTGCCGGACACGCACTCTTTGTTGGCGATTCCACGCACGACATGCACGCAGGAAAGGCCGCGGGCGTAACGACTGCTGCGGCACTGTGGGGGCCATTCTCACGAGATGAACTCGCGACGGCGAATCCTGACTATTGGCTTAATTCCATGGACGATTTACAACCCGTCATTCTAAAATTGGAAGGGCGGGCTTAGCTCGTACCGAGCGCTCGCAGCGCGCATCCCCGCCGCGCCGCCAAAACTTCAGCGCTCCCCACCCGTACGGCCGATTCAAACCTTCACGCTCCCAACGCCGTCCTAACCAACGACAGCAACGGAGCAATGCTAACTCGGCCAGTGACCGGACCTTCCTTCGACAACCGCACGCCTCTCAAACTTGTGCCCTCTGGCGCAAGCACCAAGGCCCCCGTCGATGTGAATGCAACCGGTCATCTCGCCGAATCATTGTGCACGACTGCCGATACAGGCGAGTCTGCTGATCCGTGGCGCGCCGACGCAATCGAAGCGGCATCGGGTAATCGCGCCGCCTTCGAACGACTGTATCGGGCTCACACGCAGCGAGTGTATTCCATTTGCGTGCGCATGGTGAGTGACCGCAACAGGGCGGAGGAACTCACGCAAGATGTGTTTGTGCGTGTGTGGCAGAAGTTGCCAACTTTTCGAGGCGATTCGGCG
>JBDUAX010000412.1:0-4277 GCA_040004455.1 Gemmatimonadaceae bacterium | reverse complement strand
CCGTCGAATTGCGCGGAGTTAACCAGGCGACCATCTGCGTCGTCGGAATAGGCCTCTTCGCCAAATGCAGTTGTGGCGTCGTGATCGGGTGCCGCAACAACTCGCACGATTGGCAACGAGAACACTTTCGCGAACTCGAAATCGCGCTCATCGTGTCCGGGCACCGCCATGATTGCGCCGGTGCCGTACTCCATCAACACGTAATCGGCAATCCAAACCGGAATTGCTTTTCCGGTTGCTGGATTAGTCGCGTGGGCACCGGTGAACACGCCGGTTTTCTCGAGCACACTCTTGCGTGAAATTATGTCCTGTTTTTGCGCCGCCGTTTGATAAGCGACAACGGCATCACGTTGTGCGGCTATTGTAATAGCACCAACCAACGGATGCTCCGGCGCGAGCACCAAATACGTAGCACCGAAAATTGTATCGGCGCGCGTGGTGAACACTCGCACTTGCTCCGGCGAATTCTGAATGGAGAATGTGAGTTCGGCACCCTCGGAACGGCCAATCCAGTTGCGTTGCGCATGCTTGGTTGTGTGCGACCAATCCAACCAATCAAGATTCTGCAACAAGCGTTCGCAGTACGCACTGATGCGAAAAAACCACTGCTCGAGAAATCGCTGTTCAACCGGCGTACCACAACGCTCGCACAATCCGCCTTCAACCTGTTCATTGGCGAGAACGGTTTTGTCAGTCGGACACCAATTAACTGCGGCGGCTTTCTTGTACGCGAGTCCCTGCTTGTACAATTGCAGGAACACCCACTGTGTCCAGCGATAATAGTCGGGGCTGCTCGTATCCACGCGCGAGCGCCAGTCGATCATCAACCCTGCGCGCTCAATCTGCCGCTGAAAATTTGCGATGTTGGTTGGCGTCATCTCCATCGGATGCGCGCCCATTTTCAGCGCGTAATTCTCGGAGTGAATACCAAACGCGTCGTAACCGAATGGTTGAAACACATCCTTGCCCAACAACCGATGATAGCGTGCCGAAATGTCGCTGCCGGTAAACGCAAACAAGTTGCCAACGTGCAGTCCTTCCGCCGACGGATACGGAAACATCATGAGGGCGTAGAACGGATCGAGCGCGCCGTCCATATCCGTTTCGTTGGTGCCGAGTTCGGACCAGCGGGACTGCCATTTTTTTTCGACGGATTGCGGGTCGTACGGCGCGGGCAAATCGTTGGTCATGTCGTTCGGGAGCAGCGGGGGGCAAGGATAGAATCTTGAAATCTAGGCCAGAGACGAGGGTCGCGGCACGGGAGCGGACGGGTCACCGCATGGCCGATGACGGCTATCGGCCACGGGACTACCGCTATGTCTAACCGCTCACAGGCCCACAAGCTCACAAGCTCACAAGCTCACAGCGAACCGCGGATAGCTCATCGAGGTCTCGAAAACGAGACGTTTGAAGTTGTGGTTGCACGTTTAACGTCACACGCAAGGGCCGTTTACACGTGACGCGTGCACGTTGACACGTGATCAGAGGCATTGCCCAACTACCAGTGTCGTCGTGGTTTGTTGAAGCATGCTGGTGCGTCACGCGAGCAGTTCTGCACAAAAAAGCATTCAGTTTCGAAATGAAACGAGGCAGCGCGGCTTCGCCGCGTTGCCTCGTTCCGCATTTGATGTTGCAGGTAGCATGCTCAGAACGAACCACGAAGGCATGCATCGCACCCACGGGATTGCTCGTCACCTGTACACTTTTACGCGTCACCTGTTAACGGCCCTTGCGTGTTACGTCAAACGTGTCACCACAACGTCTTGCGTACACCCACCACGTCAAACGTGCACCCACAACGTTAAACGTTTCCGATGCAAGTCGGTTGCTAAAAAAACAGAATTCGAGATTACGGCATTGATAGTCTGAGGCGCCACGGATTTCTCTCTACCCTCACCTCCACCGCCCACGCCCTAATTCGCCGGCCGCTCACTGGCCTTGAACATGAATGCGCTCTTCACCAGTCTCGGTCCCTGCTCATCGCACACAGCGTACGAGCTTCCCTCGTACGCCGCCGCACCCCCGAATCTCCCATCTTTCGTCACTGCATAAAAATTCAGATCGAACTTCGGCCGTCCTTTATCATCAAGCAATCGCTTCTCGCTCAACGAAATCACGCGCTCAACGACCTTCATCAACGCCGCCTCCGGCGCCATTCCCTGCCGCATAAATTCAACGCCGAGCATTGCTCCGCAGGCCATGATGTTCGATTCGCCGCGACCGGTGCTACCCGCTGCGCCGACCGTGTTGTCACAGTACTGCCCCGCGCCGATAATCGGCGAATCACCAACGCGCCCCGGAATCTTCCACGACATTCCACTGGTGGTTGTCACCGACGAAAGATCACCACTCGCAGTGACCGCGTTCATGTTGATCGTACCTGTGGTGTATTTGATCTTCACATCGCCGGTGCGATCGAGCCATGCGTCTCCCTTGTTCAAATTCGAGCGCCAACGGAGCCAATCCTGTCGACTTTTTTCCGTGAGCAGATTCTGCTCCTTGAACCCCATTTCAATCGCGAAGCGCTTGGCCCCTTCGCCCACCAGCATGATGTGGTCCGTGTAGTCCATGACCGCCTTGGCCACCAACGATGGCGTCGCGATCCCCTCAATGCACCCCACTGCCCCTGCGCGCTTGGTTGGCCCGTGCATGCAGGACGCATCCAGCTGCACCACGCCATCGGCGTTCGGCAGGCCGCCTAATCCAACCGATTGATCGTTCGGGTCAAGCTCGACCAGGTTTACCCCCGCAATGATCGCATCGAGTGAATCCCCGCCCTTCATGATCTGGTCGTAGGCGATTTTCACCCCTTTGATGCCGTTCGCCGAGGAAACGACCATGGGCCGACCGCGGAACGCGGTGACGGAGGTCGAGATGGGCGCCTCAAGAGCTTCCAGGTCCTCGGCGGATAAGAGCCGGGGTATGAACCCTGCGGCCGCCAGGGCCGCCGAACGCTCGAGGAAAACGCGGCGCGAAAAGGACACGATCTGACTCCAATAGAAGTTGGCCGAAGGCGTGGTCCACCATACCACATGAAGGCCCCTGTGGCGAGAGCGACCGCATTTCGGCATTAATCATGTGCCACCATTGGTCAGTTCGTCGTCATATGGCTGGCACTTCCCTCCTCTCCTGACTCGGGACTGTGTCACGCGTCCGGCTCCGTTGCCGTAGCGTTTCAGTTCCGCCCGCCCCGTATCCCAACCCATGACAACACCGGCAGAAGTCGCCGATTGGCTGCGTTCTACATCTTTTCTTAACGGTTTTCTCGAAACGCATTTGTGGAAGCTCGCACGTCACATGACGCCGCTCGAGTTGACTCCCGATTACCTGCTGTTTCAGGAGGGGCATGCGCGTGAGCGTTTTGCAATTCTGATTTCAGGTGCGATTGCAGTTGAAAAGGAAAGTGAAGGACGTCACTCACGTTTGGCGACGTTCGGACCTGGGGATGCAGTGGGTGAAGGTTTGTTGCTCGATGATGCACCGCATGGTACGACTGCGCGGGCAATCATGCCGGGAACGGCAATGGTGATGACACGCTCGCAACTCGACGACATCATGAAGGATTCGCCGCAGTTGTACGCGGCACTGGTTGCTCGCGCGGCGCGCTCAATTTCAGAGCGGCTTCGTCGCGCGGATGCGACGCTTGTGGGACGCGGGCGCACGCTTGGATTTGGTGGTCACCGTACACGGACTGAGCACGACTTGCTCGGCGACCGCGAAGTGCCGTACGAAGCATTGTACGGCGTGCAGACGTTGCGCGCGCTCGAAAATTTTCCCATCACCGGCGAACCGCTTCGCGAGTTTCCCGAACTCATTGAAGCCATTGCCTGTGTGAAGGAAGCAGCGGCCCTGGCCAATCACGAATTGAAGCTGCTCGACACCGAGCGAATGGACGTGATAGTGAAAGCCGCGCGTGAGATACGTGCGGGACGTCACCATGAACACTTTTTAGTCGACATGATTCAGGGGGGCGCGGGTACCAGTACCAACATGAATGCCAACGAAGTCATCGCGAATCGGGCACTGGAGCTGCTCAATCGGCCGCGCGGTGACTATGAGATGATTTCTCCGAACAGCCACGTGAATCTCAGCCAGTCCACTAACGATGTCTATCCGACGGCCGTTCGGCTGGCGCTTCACAGCAGCATTGAGGGCTTTCGTAAGGAACTTGCAATGTTGGTGAAGGCATTTGCGCTAAAGGGCGCCGAGTTTGCGCCGATGCTCAAGATGGGGCGCACGCAGATGCAGGATGCTGTGCCGATGACGTTGGGGCAGGA
>JBDUAX010000056.1:0-14525 GCA_040004455.1 Gemmatimonadaceae bacterium | reverse complement strand
GTATCAGCGCTCAACAGTGATCCGCTGGTACCCCACGACCGGAGTTCGGTGCGCCAAAAGCGCCCTCGGTCGCGCGTGATTTTTCGCGCCGTCCTGACGTGCCTGAGTTTAGCGGTTCTGACATCAGTGGCGAAGCCGGTCGGCGCTCAAGTGCGGCCGCCGGTTCGCGACAGCATTGTCGTGCCCATCGTCGTACCCGAACCACTGCCATTTGGAATCTCGGCCGACCCGACGCGAATGCTTAAGGGGCCGCGACTCATCAACGGGCTGCGGTTGCGGAACGAAAATGATAGTCTCGTATTGCGAGTGCCGCCCATTCTGCAGCTTTTCGGGTCGGCGAACCTGCTGAGCCGCTTTCCTGCAGCTTCTGCCGACGAAGCCACCAGACGGCTGATTATCGCGGTGCGAACGCGCACGCGCGCGCGGTGGGACTCACTGCTGCTGCAATCGGCGGCGGCGCCACAAATCGCCACCGTGTTCGACTCGGCGCCCCAGTTGCCGATTGCACCGATCCCTCCGTCACTTTCCCGTCGTGAACGAAACGCTCAGGCTCGTGCCGCGCGCGGTGCGAAGGGGGACACGCTCAATCCGTTAGCCAACCTGCTGGATGTTGTGCCTGACCTGGGGATCGCCGTGTCGGCGCATCTGGAAGCGAAGGGGCAGCGCAGTGTGAATCAACGATGCACCGCCGTGCAGATCACCGTTATCGGATCGAATTGCACGCCGAACTGGACGCCGAGTTTTGATTTTCAGTTTGAAGTGCGAACAAGTGGCGTTGTCGCGGATCGCATTCATTTGAATGTCGACTACAAATCGACCAACGAGTTTGACGCATCGAACAATATCTCCATCCGCTACCAAGGCAAGAAAGACGAGGCACTCGGCGAAGTTGAAATTGGGAATATCACGTTTCAACCGGCCGCTTCTCGCTTTCTGACATCTGGCATTCCCTCGGGAAATTACGGATTACAGGCGAAGGGGCAGCTTGGTCCCATGCGATACACCGCTGTTGCCGCACAACAGAAAGGAAATTTATCGAAGGACCGAACGTTTACAGTCGGTGACAAGACGTCGCAGCAGGAGAGTCGAGCGTTTGAAGATGTGGGGATGGAATTGCGTCGATTCTTTTTTACAGTCGATCCGCGGCAGCTCGGTGGTTATCCGAACATTGATATTCTGAATCGTTCGCAGATGCAGCAGCTGGCAGGGAGTCTTCCGGACTCAATTCGACCGGTTCGCATTTACGTCTACCGCCAATTGATTGGCGCAACGACTCCGAAAAATCCACGCGGGCCGCAATTTTCAGTGCGTGGTGCGCGCAATAGCTCACGGCAGTTGTACGATTTGCAGCAGGAGAACGTCGACTACTATCTCGACCCTTCGCAATTGTGGATTTCGCTGGTCCGAGCACTATCGACAAACGAACGACTGGTTGTTGCTTACGAAGTCAGGGTGAACGGTGTGAACGGGCGCAATCCGAACACCGGCGGCACGCCGGATATTGAATTCACGACGGAAACACAGTTTGCGAATTTGTTGTGGGAGCCAGAGCTTCAGCCTAACGATCAAGGGGGATATTTCCAGCGCGAAATGAAATCGGTGTATCGTCTGGGCGGTGAAGAAATCAAACGCGAATCGATAGCGCTCAAGATTGTCACTGGTACCAGCGGTGATCAGGAAAAGCCGCAGGATCAAACACGAGGGCAAACCTACTTGCAGTTGTTTGGAATGTCGCAGGTAACGAACGCCGGTGCATTTGACATTGAAAATCGCGTGTGGCCGCGTCCGCAGGATCCCAATCTGGTAGCTGGCACGAGTCAGAAACTCATTCGCGATAATTTTGTCGTGTTCCCGTCGTTGCAGCCGTTTGCGCGCGCAGGGCTCGCGCAACCGTTGGCAAATCCGGCGAATGACACGTTGTACTTGTATCCAAACGAGTACCTGTATTCAACGCAACGCCCGCAAAGCATTTTCCGAATGCAGACGTCGTACCTGTCGGAAGGCACCAGTTCATCAAGCCCGCTGTTGCTGGGTTCACAGCAGGTGCGTCCCTTTTCCGAGCGCGTGCTGTTGGACGGGCAACAGCTGGTACGCGACGTTGATTACAAAGCGGAGTACGCAGTCGGGCAAATCACTTTTCTTCGAGCCGACACACTATTTTTACGTCCGCGACAAGTAACCGTTCGATTTGAGGAGAATCCGACGTTCAATTCGTCGCCGACTTCAATTTTTGCATTCAATTCGTTGTTTCCGCTGGAGAATGGTCAGGTCGCATTCACGGCTATTTCGCAGCAGCAGAAAAGTACGTACAACCGACCGCCACTTGGTTTTGAGCCAACGGGTTCGGTAGTAGCTGGTGTGACGGCGAATTTCAATTGGGACGCACGGTTGCTGACGAGCGCGATCAACAAGTTGCCGATTGCGCCATCATCAACGCCGTCGCGTATTGGTTTTACCGGCGAATTTGCGATGAGCAAACCGCAACCAAATGCGGCTGGGCAAGCCTACCTGGAGTCGTTCGAGAACGCCGCGGGACGTGATATTTCGCTGAGCGACGGAGCGTGGTCGTTGAGCTCGAGGCCGGCCGCGGGCTTGAGACTGGGCTCGCAGTTTCTGACTAATCCGTTGACGCTCGATCGCGTGTCGTCGATAGCGTATCAAAGCGTTGGGCTTGATCAGGCAGGCAATCCGCTGCAGTTCACAATTGATCAAATTGACCCGAGCGTAACGTTGCAGGGTAACGGAGTGAAGTCGCCGGAACAGTTATTGTGGCTGACGCTGTACCCTCTCTCGGTGGGCGGTATTCTCGACTATGTGCCGGGCACCAACATTCGGCGCAACGCGTGGACTGTTGGTCCGAATACTTCACTCGGGCCTACGCCGTCGGGCCGGCGTTGGGCGTCGATTCATCAGGTGTTGAACGCCAGCGGTGAAGATCTGTCGCGAATTGAAAACATCGAATTCTTTGCGTTGATCAGCACAGACGCGGTGAAGCGGCGTAAAAACCCAACGTTGCTGTTCGATTTTGGCGACATCAGTGAAAATCGCGTGGCGTTTACACCCGAAACGCTGACCGTCAAAGCGTCGCCAACCGCGGGGCGCACCGACACGACGTATCTGGGAAAGCGACTCGCGGGTTATGATCGATTCGATTCTGAGCGCGACAAATTTTCCCGCACGTTCAACGCTGTGGATAACGACGTTGGAATTGCGGGCGCTATTGCCGATACAATTATCGTTGTCGATAAGACGAAAAACGGCGTGCCAACGCTTACAGAACACGTTCCAATTTGTTCGTCCGACTTGAAGGATTTTCTGCTTATTGGCGACAACAAGGCCAACTGCAGTATTCGCAACAATCGACTGGATGAAGAAGACATTGATCTCGATGGCCAGCTGAACCTGAAGGGTGCTGAAACCGATCGGGAGCAATGGAAACGATTTGTAGTAAACCTGGCGGCTGACTCCACGTGGAGTCGCATTGGAAGTTGTCGCGCGTTCCTGACTGATTCCGCAACACTTATTCCCGATACGCTGTGTTGGGTGCAGGTTCGATTGAACTGGCGCGCCCCGCTCGATTCATTGAATTCGCCAACAGATCGACGCATGCGTGCGTTGCGGCTGACGATGATTTCGGGGGCGGGGGAACAGGACGACGCATTTTCTCGCGTCGTACTGACGAAACTCAAGTTGGTTGGTGCGCCATGGTTACGTCGCGGTGATCATCCGTTGGCCGGAGTCGCCGGAGATTCATCGATACAGAACTCCACTTCATACGTCATATCGTCACTGATTGGCACCCAGGACTCGTCTTCAATGTTGCACTTTCAGCCACCCCCGGGTGTGGTTGAAACAACCGAGTCGAAAACGCAAACTGCTTATGACAACACGCTCGTTCAAACGAACGATCACGCGTTGCGATTGCAGGCCGGAGTACCCGGTCAGCAATTTCCGGTGTTCAGTCGCGCCGAAGCGTATTACCGTTTTCCCGAAGGGAACAAGTCGTTCATGGGCTACCGCTCATTGCGCGTGTGGATGCGCGGGCGCGGACACGGCTGGGGCACGAACGGTGAACTTAACGCGTATGTAAAAATTGGCCGTGACGAAAACAATTTCTATTTTTATAGAACTACGGCCGACGCAGGCGAAACAGTCGCGGCCTGGTCGCCCGAGCTACGTGTTGATTTAACAAAATTTCAGGCGTTGCGATCGCAGCTCGAAAACAATTCGCTACGCAACAGCCCCGACTCATTGGCGTGCACCGGCGTTGATCTTGAACTGATCAAGCGCTCTGGCCTGCCGCGCGGTGTCATTGTGCGCCGCTATGCCGTCTGCAAGGATGGCTACATCGTGTACACGGCCGATCCGAGTATCACACCGCCGAATCTTGCCGGTGTGCAGGAAATGGCTGTTGGATTTGTTCGCGTCGACAGTTTGCCGCACGGTGGTGTTCCAATTGCGGCGAACGACACGTTGGAATTGTGGGTAGACGATGTGCGCATGACTGATGTCGTTGATGACATTGGTTTTGCTGCAGAAATCGGACTGTTTGCCAACGCCGGCGATCTCGCGGAGTTTCGCGTGAACGTCAGCCGGCGCGATCCCAACTTCCGGCAACTTGGTGAGAATCCAAGTTTCCTCACATCAACTGGTGTGTCGGCTGGCACCACGATTCATCTCGAGCGAGTGTTGCCGCGCTCGTTGGGAATTCTGTTGCCGATGACGGTGGCCTACGGAGGAACAGGTGTTGAGCAACTATTTGTAAACGGAACCGACGTGCGCGCAGATGGCATTCAAGGGCTCAGAAATCCCAGCGATTCGCGCGTAGACTATTCGCTGGCAATGCGGCGAGCAATACCCATGGTGGGCGGATGGTACGCGCCTCTCATTAACGGCTTGACCGTTAGCGCAATTTGGGGGCACGGGGCATCGCAGAGTTCATTTCAGGAATCTCGTAATCACAACTACGCATTGAGCGCGGCACTCAATGTAGACGGGCTCGGTACCGACATTGACGCGCGAAACGTGCGACTACCCGGTGTGTTCGATCGTTTCCTGGGCGCATTGCCAAAATCACTTCGGGAGAGTGATGCAGTGCGCGGATTGCGTTCGCAGCGATTCCGGTGGCGTCCGTCGCGTTTCCAACTTGCCAGCAGCCTCGCACGCGTGGAAAACAACACGACGTCATTTCTCAAACCGGCATTTATTGAGAGTGATTCCGGACAAGCGGTGCAAACGCTGTCTAATCTTTGGCAGAATAGCGGTACCATTGAATTCCGTCCGCTGCACGCACTCAACGCATCCTTTACCGCGCGCCAGTTGCTCGATTTACGCAATTATCAGGATGCGCCAGGGCTGGTGGATAGTTTGAATCGCGGTTTGGCGGCAAGCGCGGAGCGACTCAAGGTATTTGGCGCGGATATCGGTTTGGAGCGCGAACGTTCGTTGATTTCCCTGGTTGATTTTCATCCGGGAGTTACGTCGTGGTTGACGCCAACCTTCGGCTTTCGTGGTGGGTTCACATTGTATAAAGACCCCAATGCGCGCGCCTTGCTGCGTCTGGGTGACAGCGTTGGCAATTTCCGATTGCCGAAGCGCTTGGGTGCGCAGCAGAGTCTCGATGCAACCGTGCTGTTCGACGTCGGACGTCTGCTCATTCTGCATTCTCGTGACACGTCGGCGTTGTGGCGCGTTGGCAAGAACATACAGGCAGTGAATGTGCACTGGGCGCGCTCCCTGAATTCGAGTTACGACAATACGGTGCTCGACCCCGGACTTGGTTACCAATTTGGATTAGGCGGAGTGAGCTACTTTCGCGGGCTAACGTTGGCGCAGTTGGCGACTGGCGCAGGGCGCATTGGAACATTGCACGCGAACACTGGTGTGCGCCTTCCGTTTTCGCTCACGTTGACGTCGTCATTCGATCACTCGACGACTTCAACGTGGACTCGCCGGCTGCTCGACAATATTCAGGCGCTTATCACGAGCGATAACACCACTTTCCCGGAAGCCAGTTTGGGTTGGAGTTTCCGATTGGCGCACGCGAACAAAGTGCTGAGCGGATTTCAGCTCAATGCTGGTTATCGCGAGACCGAGAACAAGTTGCTCGTGCTTAACGAAGCCGGAAATGTTGCCGACCAAAGCCGACAGCAATCGCAGAATTACCCGATTAGCGGCGCAGTTTCGTGGACGTTCGTGCCAAATCTCACAACTGATTTCAGTTATACCGTCGGGACCTCCACCGACACTCGCCCCGGCAGCGTAACGCGCAATCACCCGACTACTCAGAACTACAGCGCGCGCATGCCGTTCAAACTTCCCAAAAGATGGAAGACTCGTGGGTTGAACACGACCATTGCATACGAAGCCCAAGACGCAATTACCGTTGTCGGAGTTGCTCCCGGATTGAACGGTGTCATACCGGCCAATGCGGTGCCGAGTGTGCTGACGAACAACGGGCTGCGCCGGTATCGGTTCTCGGGAGATACGGAATTGTCGAGCACCTTGCGTTTTACGTTGACAGGTTCGCACCAGATCACTTTCGATCGCAACTACAACCGGCAAAACGCGCTAACGATATTCAGTCTCGTGTTGACTGTACAATTTGGTGCAGGAGAAATTCGATAGATCAGTCCCTTGCAGAAAGCGATTGGCGTGACGGCAAAAATGTCGCCCCGAATGTGTTAATTGGTTGCGTGGCAATGGCAATGTGGGCGTGGAATTGGTGATGGAGACGTGAAGCTATCGGTGCATTGTACGCAACGCTCACTGCACACCATCATGCCAACAACTGCCGAACGACAAGCACTCGCTTTCCTTGCGGCCGTAGCCCTGCTGGGTGGCGGCGCGCGCGCGTGGTCGTACTACCAACAATCAGATCAATCGATCGCCACTGCCAAAGGTGCGGCGGGGCACGCTGCGGAAACGGTCGGCGATCAATTGGCGGCCATTGATTCAGCGCGGACAACAAAACGCGGCGCGCACGGAAAAGGTCGCGGGGGCGGGGTGCGTGGCTCAGCAAGCAGCAATTCGAATGCGCGCAACAACTCCAGCAATTTCGCGCGAAAGCGAAAGAACGACGGCAAGCTGGAGGAACCGGTTGGTCGAAGCGCGAGTGAAGGACTACGTGGCGCAGACATTGTGATCGATGCCGATGTCGCGACAGCTTTACAGTTGCAAATGCTGCCGCGCATTTCACCGGCACTGGCTGAACGCATTGTGGCCAACCGCGATTCGCTTGGTACATTTGGTTCGCTGGCCGCGCTTGGACGAGTTCGGGGAATGAGCGCGGACATCCGAAATCAGATACGGAATCTCATTGTGTTCACCAGCATTCCACGTATTCAACCCCCTCGCGTGTTGCAAGCGCAGACGGATGGTCGGGCGGAATCGCGTGGTCGTTTGAGTTCGAGTGGTCGCACTGTGACATCTCGCACAAAGAAAAGAAACTGACTTGAAATTCGCCTGTCTTGCGCTCTTGCGTGCTCAAAAACGTCGCACTAGTGTGCGCATGTCAGTCTTGGCCGCACTTGCGTGGCCAACCTTGTCGATGAAAGCGCAGGTGGCTTTTCGAGACGAAGGCGCGAAGGCGGCCCCTACAGTGGGCCGCGCTCGTGCCTTTTTTTGCATACAATGCATTCGCCGTTGGAGGCACGCGATGTCGTTCGAGCTTACTGCAGAACCCAAAGCGCCCGCATTCTTTGATTTCTCCGTGCCAATTGCGCGGGCAGAAAGTTGGGTGACAACAAATGAGGACGTCCTCGAGGCGACCATCGCTGGCCTGGTTACGAAAGAGCGTCGCTTGTCCTGTGTGCTGAATCAGGCAATCGCGATGCGCGAATTGGAGAATGAATTTCCTCCGGCAACGTTAGTTGTGGCTGACAGGACATTTGCCAATCATCAATCGGCACTCAGGGCACTCTATCCGACCTATGTATTTCCGCTTGCGAGTTTCACCAACCGCATTCGCCTTGCAGTAGTAACCGCCTGCTGCAATATCGCGGCGAAACTTGTTTCATATAAATCGTCCTATCCGGCAAAACTAAATGAGCTATACTCAGCGGCTAGCGAAATCTCGATTGGTTATGTCGCCCTTCAGGCAACTGCTCTCTCTCTTGGAGACCGTTGCGCGGCGGCAGTTGCGGCACGTCATCTTCGTCATGTCGGGCAACTACTACTGACACTGCACGAATTGGTGCCTTACGAGTCCGTGCGCGAATTGCAGTCGCGCGGGTTCAACGCATCGACCGACGACTTGTGGGAAGTAGCCGGCATGTCGGCGTAATATGACGAGCGCTGTTTGAACTCCAGATGGACCAATGAAGCATCCACGAAAAGGCGAGGCGCTGTCACCATTCAGCGCCTCGTTTGCTTTTTAATGATCGCCTGGACAAGCTGATGATATGCTAGTTGCCGACGTTGCCCGCAGCATTCTGGTTCATCAACCAGCCCACAGTGGTAAGGGCGAACCGCGACCGCTGGGCGCGGCGCTGGCCGTGCTGGTAATCGGCATTGGTGCGGCGGGCATTGTCGGAAATGTTTTTGCGTTTGAACCTTTGCTCGCGCCACTCAGCGGCTGGCCACAGTTGCAGTTGCTCTCCGCAATCGAATTGACACTCGTTGGTGTGTCGTTTCTGGCATTGCTGCGCTCCGACAAATCAGTCAGGCTGCCAATTGCGACGCTCGCCTCAGCCCTTGGCATAGTCGGAATTCTTGGTTCGCTCGGGGCGTTTCATTTGCCGGCGGGAGGCATCGCGCTTTCGAGCGCTGTGTTGCATTCCACTCTGTCTGTTGCGATTCTGCTTGCGTCGGCAATTGAGTCACCGCGCGCCGAGCAGCGTGCGTTTGGCATTGCGGGGTTTGTGGTCATTACTCTGGTCGTGACAATGTTTGGCGTGACGGCCATGAACGTTGTTGATCCCCTTACCGATACAAAAATAGCCGGCTCGTCGCTGCAGGCGTTGGTCTGCGCATTGGCACTCGGCGTCTACATGCTCGGAGCGTTGTGGTCGTCGGGGCGGGTGACGGTTGACTCGGCCGACTGGCTACCCGGCGGTGTTGGCTTTGCGAGCATCCTGACTGTGTTGGTTCTATGGCGCGCGCTATCGGTGCGAGAAGCATCGCAGCTCACGGTGCTCACACGGCAAGCGGGTGACGCGCAAATGCGCGCTGTCACGACGTCACTCGTAAATGTTGCGCAGTCGCTGTCACGCGCGGCCGAACGGCGAACGCGCGGTGAATCGGTTGATGATCAAAGTCGCGACCTCAATGCACTGCAGCGCGATTTGCACGGACTGGACGGTGGTGTATTCATCACAGCCGACAGTGCGCATCGGGTCGTAGCGAGCACGGACGCACCGACACCAGGGCTTGATTCACTGTTGAGTGTGCGATTGCCCGCTTTAACAACACTTCGCAACACCGTTGACTACTGGCCCCTTGATAGCGCGTCTGATCGGTTCGTAATTGTGGCGCCTTCGTGCAGAACCAACACC
This sequence comes from Gemmatimonadaceae bacterium, assembly GCA_040004455.1. Lineage (GTDB taxonomy): Bacteria > Gemmatimonadota > Gemmatimonadetes > Gemmatimonadales > Gemmatimonadaceae > Gemmatimonas. The sequence goes on along the minus strand of JBDUAX010000056.1, from coordinate 5,031 downwards.
TGCGATGGCGCGATTGTCGGTGTAGTTCGAACGGAAAACTTCTTCCGGTCGGTGCTCGCCGATACCACGCTCGGATTCTATCATCGCCTGGGAAATTTCGACAATCGGCCAACTACGAATTCATCGCTGACTAGCCCGGGATCAACCACCGTCGCCGTGCCATTGCACCTTGGCGACGTCAATCTCGACCTGACGACTTGGCCAACACCAGCAACTGTGCGGCGTGTGCAATCGAACTTGCCCGCAGTCGTGCTCATTATGGGAGCGCTTGTCAGTGCGCTATTGGTTGCAACAACTTTGCTCGGTCAGAGTGCCCGGCGCTTTGCGAGTTCACGCGAGAAGGCCCGACTGGCGTCGGTGCTCGAGCGATCGACTGACGGCATTTGGGAGTGGGATCTATCAACTGGAGTGGCCGAGCACAGCTCGGGGATCTGGCAAAACCTCGGCTACGAAAATGCGGCCACGCACGCTGGTAAGGATGCATGGATGGTGCTCATTCATCCCGATGATGTTGATGCATTCAACCGCGCGCTGAACCGACATCTGAATGGTGACATCGATGCGTTTGAGCACGAGTATCGCGTGCGCAGTCACGGGGGCGAATGGCACACCATGGTCGATCGCGCGCGTGTTGTGGAGCGTTCGCCGACCGGGCAGCCGTTGCGTCTGCTTGGTGTGCGTGCCGACGTCACCGAGGCGCGCAATGCGCATTCTGCGCGCCTGCTGAATGAGCGACGGTTTCGTGCAATTTTCGATAGTGGATTTCAATATCAGCTGTTGCTTGACAGGGATGGTCAGGTTTTAGAGGTCAATCACGTTGCACTTGAGGCGTGCGATGCGACCCTCACAGATGTCGTGGGCAAGCCCGTGTGGAGCACGCTTTGGTGGGCGAGCACGGTTGACGCGCGCGAACCGTTACAGAATGCAGTGCAGAGTGCGACTCGAGGCGTTGCCGCACGTTACGAGGCGGAGCTGCATTGCGACGGCACTCCGGTCAGCACGCTGGAAATTGCGGTCAAGCCGTTTCTCGATCACGATGGGCAAACGAATCAACTGCTGCTTGAGGCGCGCGATATTACCGCTCGGCGTCGCGCCGAGGCGGCGTTAGCGGAGGTTGACACGCTCACAACTATGGGTCGCGTGGCCGCCCGCGTCGCGCACGAAATCAACAATCCCCTGGCTGGAATTCAGAATTCATTTCTGTTGATCAAGGGTGCAATACCAACAACCCATCCACACTTTGCGTATGTTGGCGCAATTGAGCGGGAGATTGATCGCATTGCCGCCGTTACGCGACAACTGTACGAGACCTATCGTCCGGAACAGGATTTGGGTGGGGGCACGTCGGTTCGAAGTCTGGTGACCGATGCGGTGTCGTTCCTCGCGCAGGTGAATCGCGGTACGCAGGTGCGCATTGAAACAGATTTTTCGAATGTGCCGAGTGTCATTCATCTGCCGTCGGCAATGTTGCGGCAGATTTTCTATAATCTCGCACAAAACGCAATCGAGGCGTCCCCCCCGGGGGGAGTTGTGAGCGTTCGCACCAGTGTGAATGGCCCGACGTTTGAACTCTCGGTGCGCGATCGCGGGAAAGGCGTTCCACTTGAGTTGCGCGATCGCATTTTCGACCCGTTTTTCAGCACGAAGGATCGTGGCGTGCGCACTGGTGGTATGGGATTGGGGCTCGCGCTTGTTCGTCGAACTGTTACTGCGGCGGATGGTACTATCACCGTTAACGATGCGCCAAACGGCGGAACGATTTTCACAGTTACGTTGCCAGTGGTAGCCAACGCTCAAGGAGAAGTTGCATGACCAGTGCGGGACACATTTTGTTGGCCGACGACGAGCCCACGTTTCTCAATTCAACGGCAGACCTGTTGCGCGCTGAGGGCTACACGTGCGAAACGGTTTCCGATGGAGAATCGGCGCGTGCACGTTTCAGCTCGCAATCGTTCGACCTACTCATAACGGATCTCGAAATGCCTGGCAATTCCGATTTGGAATTGGTACGTCAGGTGGCGGCCGAAAATGGTGGTTTGCCGGTTATTATTCTCACCGGATACCCGTCGGTACGCTCGGCAGTGGCCTGCATCGAATTACCGGTCGCTGCCTATCTCACCAAGCCCGTTCCGTTTCCTGCGCTGCTGGAACGCGTTGCGGCATCGGTGAAGCGGTTTCGTTCGTGGCAGATGATGCAGAAAGTGGAAGAGCGTTTGCGTACGTGGCAAAACGATTTCGAGCACTTGTCGACCGTCAGCGCGGCCTCAGTCGGGGCAAACGCGCCGAGCCCCGATGTGTTTCTCAGTTTGACGCTGCGCAACGTGATGGGTTCACTTACCGATCTCGATCACATGACGCGAGCCATGAACAATCGCCCTATCGGTGAGACGCCCTGTCAGCTGATGAACTGTCCGCGCGGTGCGCAGTTGCAGTCGGCGGTGATGACAACCATCAAGACCCTGGAGGAAACCAAAGGCGCGTTCAAGTCGCAGACTTTGGGCGACCTGCGCAGACAGCTGGAATTGCTTCTAAAGCACGTCTGATTTGGTGGAAAGTCACCAAGTGCAAAAAATTGTTAAGAAATTGCTTGACAGCGGGAGATCGAAGTCCTATTGTGGTGCTGTAACAAGACATCGGCTGCGAAAGCGGCCACCTTGGCGGGCAAGCACAGGCTTGCGAGTCGAAGGCGCGAATCAGATCTGCAGTCAAGATCTGTCGCGCCTTTTTTGTTTTCGGTGCTACGGCTGGAAAACAACGCAACAGACCATTCACCACGATCTGGAAGAACCATGGCTACCAGCATCTCTCCGGTTACGACCACAACGACGTATTCACCAATCCTGCAGCCGCAGATTCGTCAGCCGATCACGACCACCATTCGCCGTTCAATGGCGCTCCTTGCGCCGAACATGCGCGGGTCGCTGAAGCGAGCCAGCAAAGTCACCATTATTGCCGCCGAAGATTCAGGCATCGGCCATTCGGTCGCTGTTTTATACGCGGCGGACGGATCGGGCGTGGCAGTTGTGCGGTTACCGCGATAACGGATCGCAATTCGGAATTGCACGAATAAGCGCAGTCCCACTTTGCTGAATAGCGCGGAGGTGCGCGCGCTGTGCAGTTATAGAACAACATCACTTCCTTTCAAAGAGGCGAACCATGTTACGATGGGCGATGGGCTTTCTCATTCTCGCGATCATCGCAGGCGTGTTGGGATTTGGAGGCCTCGCAGCGACATCTGCGGGCCTCGCGAAGATTCTCTTCTTTGTTTTTCTGATCGTATTCGTAGTCACGCTCGTAGCTGGTCGGGGCAGAGCGAAGGTTGTCTGACACTACTGTGAGATGACTGGCGCCTGGCGAGGGAGTCGGGCGCGACAGGGTGACGTTGCAGTTGATGTATTGAGGATGCGGGATCGCGGTGACGAAGTGGCGGCGTGTCGGGGGGCGCGCTTGAGTAAACAGAAACACTGCTGAAAATGAGAAGGACAAACGAGGGCCAGTTGCGACATGCGACTGGTCCTCGTGCGTTTGCGGCCCAACTCTCGAAAATGGCACGGGAAAATAGGGCTCCAGATTCGCAAACTTGAGAGAAAAACGACCGAAACATTCGGCGCATGATGTAAGGAACGCGTTAGCAACAATTCGGTGCGTCAGGCGTCCTTCTGATGACGGCGCATTGCGAAGACCGGCGCATTATGCGGGGCATGACCTCAGTCTTGTGCCCGCGTCGTGACGTTTTCCAGGTGGCCCCGTCCATTTCAAGGACTACCGGCGGGTTCTTCGGTCGGTCCGATCGTCACCCTGATACCGCCGGCCGATGCAGCAAACGCATGGCTTAACGTCTCGAGAAACGCCTCTCGAATCGATTCACCAGCGCACCTGATACCCAGCGACTTTCCGGATTCATGGCAGCTCCCGCAGCAGCACCGAGCGTATCGCGCACAACTGACCGACTGGGAGAAATCCTGCTTCGTGAAGGCCTGCTCACGCGCGAACAGCTGGCGAGAGCACTGCAGGAACAGGCGACGTCGGGACAGCGGCTCGGCCTGACCGTGGTCAAATTGGGCATGATTCCGGAAACGGAAGTCGTGCGAATGCTGGCGCGGCAGTATCGCATGCCGGCCGTCGACTTGTCGCGATTTGAAATCGACACGCGTTTGCTCAAGCTGATTCCAGCGGAGTTGGCTAACAAGCACACCGTATTGCCGCTCAAGCGCGATGGAAGGCAGCTGACGGTAGCCATTGCCGACCCCACGAATCTGGGTGTCGTTGATGACCTCAAATTCATCACCCGCTACGACATCTTCCCGGTACTGGCTGGTGAGTTCTCAATGCGCAATGCCATTGAGAAGCATTACGAAGCCAATGAAGTGCAAATGCAGTCGTTGTTGCAGGACATTGAGTCCGACGACGACGTAGAAGTACTCGCCGAAGAAAACGACACCGCCGACGTCAGCGTTCTGGCAGCGCAAGTTGATGAAGCGCCCGTCGTCAAACTCATTAATGCGATTCTGATTGACGCGGTGAATAAACGCGCATCGGACATTCACTTTGAGTGCTTCGAGCACGAACTGCGCGTGCGTTACCGCATTGACGGGGCACTCCAGGAAGTAATGAAGCCACCCCTCAAAATGCGCGCTGCCCTTATTTCGCGCTTCAAGATTATGGCGTCGCTCAATATTGCCGAGCGTCGCGTGCCGCAGGATGGTCGCATCAAGCTGAAAGTTGGTGCCAAAGTCATCGATTTTCGCGTGAGCGTATTGCCAACGCTGTTTGGCGAAAAGGTCGTCCTTCGAATTCTCGACAAGGGCAATTTGACGCTCGATCTCGAGACGTTTGGTATTGAGCCGCGCGCCGAACGCGAGTTGATGGAAGCAATTTCGAATCCGTACGGTATGGTGCTTGTCACCGGGCCAACCGGTTCCGGAAAAACCACGACATTGTATTCCGCCCTGTCCAAGATCAACACCGGTGATACGAACATCATCACCGCCGAAGATCCGGTCGAATACAATTTGTTTGGTATCAATCAGG
>JBDUAX010000411.1:0-4289 GCA_040004455.1 Gemmatimonadaceae bacterium | reverse complement strand
TGGACAAGGCATGAAAAACATCGTCAGCGACTGCGGATTGAGCCATCTCAACACCGATGCGATTGGTTGGGCTACCCGATCTGATTGAGAGATTGTATCACTGAATAATACTAAGGTCAATACCTAAGTATTGTTTTTTTGAAAAAATTAGCCAATTAGTTGACGGGCGCGCACCGATGCCCGCGCTGCACAATCCTATAAACTCCCTGGCACACGCCGGAAAACCTCACGCACACACCGTTCACAACACCACTCCAAAAATAGTGCAAGAAATTATTCAGCAATTGGAAGCCGAGTTACGTGCAGCGCAGTTAAACGCCGACGTCAACGCGCTGGATCGATTGATCGACGACACACTGTTATTCACGGGGCCGGATGGATCGCTCGCCACCAAGGCCGACGACCTGGCGTTGCATCGCAGTGGCGCAGTTCGCTTCTCAACCCACGAGCCAAGTGACTTGCAGTGGCAAGCGATCACGCCCGACGTGATCGTCGTTGCGCTGCGCACACGACTCGCTGGTTTCATTCACGGGCAATCGTTCGCGGGCGACTATCGCTACACTCGCGTGTGGGCGCGGCGCGACAATTCGTGGCGCATCGTTGCCGGTCATGTCAGCACGGTTGCGATGCAGAATGCCGATTAAGAATGCGCTGTCCTCCGTGCTCGCCGTGGGCGGCTACCGCAACGCTCGGATCTGATTACGCACCACAACATTCTGCATCAACGCGAAAACGTCTACTTGATCGCCGCACCAACTAGCGCGCCAACTGCGAATCCCCCTGCTCCAAAAATGAGATTACCGGTTGCAGTGCAGGTGGCGACGCGTGATTTTGTCGAATCATCCATAACGTTGGAAATGACGGTACACACACCGAGACCAGCGACAGCGCCAAGCACACCACCAATAATGACGTTGCGCCCTCTGTGCGATTCTCCAACTTGAGGAAATGGCAGCATTCGATCAAACATTTGTTTTGGCTTCGCCGCACTGCTGTCAGAATGAATGGGCAACATCAATCGAACATCAGCATAGCGAGCGCGCACTGCGGACACTGCAAACGTCGCGTTCACATTCGAATTCACGCGCGTGGGAAGTGATTGCGCACGCAACGGTTGAACGATTCCAGCAAACGACAACAGCATTGACGCAACAAATTTTTTCATTTGCATTATCGGGACCAGGTTGTGTAGGCACTTCGTTAGCGAGTATCGCCAATTAACCAAGTGCTACACAGGTGGGACGAGTTCGAGTCGTGGATTGAGTGACAGCGTTCTGGCTTACGCTACGATCGCTGAGGTAGCAGTTCTTCCAGGGCAAACCGTGTCTTAACAGGTACCTGGGCCTCGGCGAAGTACCGGGTCACGATTGCAAGCGCATCGTCCGCGCTGGTGACGTTCAGGAATCGAAGCAGGAAGCGGACATCGTCGAGGTCGTGAAACTCCCCGCCCAGGCGCATCGCCATGCATTTCATCGCCAGCAGGTATTCTGGCTGAGCCACGAAGACCTGCAAATGCGGCCGTTCGAGATAGGGGTCGAAGGTGCCCTGGGGGCTCAACCAGCCCTTCACCGCGTCGTTCAACCAGTTTTCGGGAATGGCCGCCAAATGCGCAACCCGGACGGCCGCCTCACGGACGCGGGCAACCGGCTGGAACCACCCGTCCACATCGCGCGTGGCAGCACGGGCTCCCAACGCGAGACACATCACCGCCCCGCCAACCAAGTAGAGCTCGGCATGCGTTTCCGTGGTCGCGAGCTCCGCGTCGAGGAGGTCGAAAAGCTTCAGGATATCCGCCTTCATGAGCTGCAGAGGTTCCGCCATGATCAAACTCTCGCCCCGATTCCGCTGTCCACGAAGATGTTGCGGCGTTTGAATGGCACTGGAGAAGACCTCAACAGGTAGAGACGCAGGCTGACCATCGGAGTTACGAAATGGGGCGCTGCCAGCGGCATGACGCGCTGGGTCCAATCCGGTGGGGACACCCCCTTTGTGGCTGCGGCCTGTTCCACCATCGCCGCGACATAGTTCTGAAGATAGGGCATCAGTGTCGCGACATGGGCCTCAGCTACGGCCTGCCGGAACAGCATCGGCGGACACTCGGTGAGGAAGTCATTCAGCTCAGCGAGCGCAAAGCGATGCTCGGCGGCTTCAAGGGCCACCAGCAGCTCAAGGAAACGATTGCGTCGATCGGGGAGCAACCGGGTCAGGATGTAACTGGAGACGTCATAGCCGGCGGCGGAGGCTTGTCGCTGCAGGGCGGCCTTCTGGTCCGGGGTCACGCGGATTTGCAGGTGCTGAGTTTTTGCGACCATTGAGGGAAAATCGCCGATTGGGTCGCAAGTGTCAATACATACGTAATGACATTTGTAGTGATGACTACGTGCGGACTGTGACGGAGGAGGCCCCTTCAATGCGTCGAGCCAACGTATTTTTTGCCTCGGTTCGCTATAGCTTCCAAAGACAATGGCGTGGCCCATTCCCTTGCAGCTTACTGCCAGTTCGGAATGCGCGGGGACGCAATCTCGCTTCCTCGGCCAGCTTTTGAAATCGGAGTGAAGTTATGAAACACAGGCTTACGGCAGTGGTCACCCTTGTTGTGTTCGCGTTAACGAACAGCTCGTGTTTTGGACCACGGAAAATTCAGCTCACCGCTGCCTCGGAGATTCCCGCAGCCCAATCCTTCGCCAAAGTCAGCTCAACCGATAACGGAAACACCAAGATTGACCTTTCGGTTCAACATCTGGCGTTGCCTGGCCGCGTCAGCCCGGGTGCGACGGTCTACGTCGTTTGGGTGCGCGGGAATCAGTCGGACGCGCGGTCTCAGAATCTTGGCGCGTTGAAGGTGGGTTCTGATCTGAGTGGCGCTCTCTCAGCGGTGACTTCGTTGAAATCCTTTGAGCTCTTCGTGACACCAGAATCAAATCAGAGTATTGCGGAGCCGAGTGGGAAGCGGATGCTCTACACCAGCGTCACGATGAAGTAGTCACGCGCCGCTCTGGCGGAAGATGGACCGTCGCCAATTCTTCGCGCTCACCGGCTGGGCGCCGCCGCGCGCACCCACGCGGCAACCGTTGCGGCGAGTCGCCCACTGACACTGGGCGGTAACGCCTGAATTCCACGATTTGCGTCTTCCAACAGCGGCAACGCCGCCTCACGATTGCCCGCGCGCAACAGGCAATAGCCGACCCCCGCGCGGAGGCGCAGCGGTAGCAACTGCGTGCTGTCGAATGGCACCGCACGCGCGGATGATCGCGCCAGTGCCTCCCCTTCAACAACTGCAGTGCCGGTACACAAGTCGACAGCAAGCAGCCACTCAGAATTCAGCACGAACGCGTCATTCGCTGGTCGCATTGGATGCAGGATGTTGAGCGCCTCACGCAAAAGTGGAATTGCCGCGACAGTGTCGCCTTGGAACTCGCGTGCCATCGCGACATTCGGCAACTGCTGCGCCGCCTGAAGGCTGCTCTTCCCATACACCTCTCTGCGAATCGCCAATCCAAAATCCGACAGCGACACCCACTCGGCGTTATTGCCTTTGGTTCGCAAAACCGCAGCGAGCTTTTCAGAGGCATCTCCAACGGCCCAGTGCCGCGGCCCGGCAAACGCGATCCACCTCTGGATCACTTCGCGCAGATACGTGTCGGCTTCATCGAGCCGATCCTGCTTGAAGATCGCCCAGCCAAGTCGCGATTCCGTTACGAGCGCCTGATCCTGAATACCTGCTGCGCGCCAGATGGGCAGCGCCTCGCGATAACGTGATTCAGCGACGCTCCAGTTCTCGCGACTACTTGCCAGGTTGCCGAGATCGGTCAAGCTCGCCGAGACGGCAGGGCTGGTTTTGCCCAGCGACTTAATGCGCGAAGCGAGCGCCTTTGTGTAAAGCGTCTCCGTTTCGGCGAAGCGACCCTGCTGCGCACGTAATCGTCCCAGCGAAACGCGCGAGAGTTGCACGTCGGGATGGTCTGCGCCGAGCAGCGAAATGCGCATGTCAAGTGCTTCGGAGACAAAGCTCGCTGCCTCAGTCGTACGCCCCTGGTCGGTGAGCACCGAGCCGAGGCGGCTGAGGACGTCGGCCAACAGTGGATGGCCAGCGGGAAACACGCTGCGGGCTGCCGGCAGTGCGCCCCGGAGTGTGGCTTCTGCTGCCGCGTAGTCGGGCAAGTACGCTTGTGCGTCGGAGACCGTGACGAGCGCTCCAATAACACGGGGATGCTTGAGCCCCAGCGTGCGCTCAAGAATGACCTCCGCGCGCTGGAGCAGTGGCAATCCTTCCTTGGGTCGCCCGGTGT
>JBDUAX010000410.1:0-4290 GCA_040004455.1 Gemmatimonadaceae bacterium | reverse complement strand
GCTGGTTCTGTTGTGTGGTGAGTGGTTGCTGCGTCGAAACGCGGGATTACGCTGACCTCCTTTTTTTCATCGCGTACCTGCTGATTTGCAATGAGACTTTTTCGCAAGAAAGACGATGTACCGAAGCGCTCAATCTGGCAGCGCATCAAGGATGCGGCGCGAACGGATTTTGGCGTCCTGCTGCGCGGCGGCGTTGATGAAGGTTCGCTCGAAGCGCTCGAGACATTGCTGCTGGAAGGTGATTTTGGTGTGACCACCTCTCTCGCGCTGGTCGCCGAAGTTGAACGACTGGCCAAGCGCGGCGAAGTAAAAACGGAAGAGCAATTCCGAAACGCGCTCGCAAAAGGTGTCGAGAACGCATTACGTGCAGGTAACTCCGATCCCGCATTGAAATTTGCAGCCAGCGGGCCCACGGTTTTGCTTGTCATCGGTGTAAACGGCGCTGGCAAAACAACTTTCATTGGCAAATTGTGCGCGCAACTCAAGAGTGAGGGAAAGCGCGTGCTCGTTGGTGCGGCCGACACATTTCGCGCTGGCGCCATTGATCAGCTGCGTGTCTGGGCCGAGCGAAGCAATGCGGAATTTGTTGGCGGAACTCCGGGAACCGATCCGGCCGCCGTTGCATTCGATGCAGTTGATGCGGGAATCAGTCGGAACGTCGATGTCATCATTATCGATACCGCAGGCCGTCTGCATACGAGCGACAACCTGATGACGGAATTGCGCAAGGTGAACCGCGTTATAACCAAGCGTATGCCAAGCGCGCCACACGAAGTGTTGCTCGTGCTCGATGGAACCATCGGACAAAATGCGTTGGTGCAGGCACGCACATTTACTGCCGCAGTTCCAATTACGGGATTGGTTATCACCAAACTTGACGGCACTGCGAAGGGCGGAATTGTTGTTGCTGTTCATGCCGATCTCAACGTGCCGGTGAAGTTCGTCGGGCTCGGCGAACAAATTGGCGATCTCGAACCGTTTGATGCGGCAGAGTACTCGCGTCAGGTCGTCGACACGTGAGTGACGACGAGGGCGAACGCCGAAGAGCCAGGGTTCGCTACCCGGCACCTCGGCTCGCCCTCGACACGCCCGTCGCGTATTTGAAAGGTGTCGGACCTGTACGCGCGGAAGCGCTCGCGCGACTCGGTATTAAAGTCGCTGGTGATTTGTTGTATCATGTGCCGCATCGCTACGAAGATGCCAGCACGGTAACACCAATTGGTCGCGTGAATATTGGCGACGATCTGACGGTGCTGGGAAAAGTGATTGCAAAGGGTGTGCTGCCAACGCGAAAAGGGTTGCGCGTTTTTCAGGCAGTGATTCAAGACGCGACTGGCCTGTTGGAAATTGCGTGGCCCGGCCAGCCGTTCCTCGATCGTAGCATCAACAAGGGCGACTGGTTGTTGTGTACAGGCCCGGTGCGATTCTATCACGGTCGGCGATTGCAGCCGCGCGAGTTTGTGAATCTCGGATCGGAAGAAGAGGGAACGAGCGGCGGACGCGTGTTGGCTGTGTATCCAGCGACAGAGGGCTTGTCGGCGCGTTTGTTGCGGTCGTTGGTGCAGCAGCATCTCGACGCGTTACTGCTGCTCGTCAAGGAAAGTTTGCCCGATGAAGTACTGAAAGCTGCGGGGGTCATCAAGTTGCCCGATGCGTTGCGCCAAATGCATCGGCCAGCATCCGTTGCAGAAGCGTTGCAGGGAAGGGCGCGACTTTCTTTTGAGGAACTACTGTGCGTGCAGTTGTTGCATCGTCGTGCGAATCAACTGGCGCGGGAGCAACGAACGGGAAATCCGTTTGTAAATCGCAAGCTTCTTACCCGGAAGCTACGGGAAAATTTGCCTTTCAAGTTGACTGGCGCGCAAGTGAGAGCGGTGCGAGAAATATTTGCCGACATGGGCAGCGAACATCGCATGCATCGTTTGTTGCAGGGGGATGTTGGCAGCGGGAAGACCGTCGTCGCATTGTTTTCGGCATTACTTGCGATTGAAAACGGCTTTCAGGTTGCACTGATGGCACCGACCGAGCTGTTGGCCGAGCAACACGCGTTGTCGATTGGGAGAATGCTCGAGCCACTCGAGATTGAGTCCGTCATGCTGACTGGTCGACTGGGCGCGAAGGATCGTCGCGCCGCGCTCGCGCGGCTGAGTGCAAACGAACCTGTGCTCGCGATTGGCACGCACGCGCTCATGCAGGAGACGGTCGCATTTTCGAAACTGGGTTTGGTTATTGTCGACGAGCAACATCGGTTTGGTGTGGAGCAGCGGGCTTCACTCGGTGCGAAAGGGCAATCGCCCGATGTGTTGCTCATGAGCGCGACGCCAATTCCGCGTTCGTTAGCGCTCACGTTGTACGGTGATCTTGATGTCACCATTCTCGACGAGCGTCCGCCGGGTCGTCAGGCAATTTCGACGGCGATGCGTGCCGAGAAAGGGCGCACGAAAGTCATGGAGTTCTTGAATACGCAATTGTCGGTGGGGAGGCAGGCGTACATCGTCTATCCCGTCATCGACGAATCGGAGAAGACCGATTTAAAAGCGGCGACGACAATGTTTGAGCATCTGAAGGGCGGTGCATTAGCGGACCGTCGCGTGGCGTTGTTGCACGGGAAGATCGCCGCCACGGAGCGCGATGCGACCATGCGCGCATTTCGCGACGGGAGTATTGACGTGCTGGTTGCGACAACTGTCATTGAAGTTGGCATCGACGTGCCGAATGCTACAGTAATGGTCATTGAACATCCTGAGCGTTTCGGACTGTCGCAGCTGCATCAGTTACGCGGACGGGTTGGTCGTGGCGCCGAGCAGTCGTATTGTATTCTGCTGGGCGATGTTGGTGTGGAATCGGCCGAACGTCTCACGATTTTCGTCGACACTGAGGATGGATTCGAAATTGCGCGCGCCGATTTGCAATTGCGTGGCATGGGTGATTTGTTTGGCGCAAAGCAACACGGATTACCGGCGTTTCGTTTTGCCGATCCCCTGCGCGACGAACAGTTGAACAGCATTGCGATGGTGGAAGCGGAGCGAATTTTGAAAACTGATTCGCTGCTGGAGCAAAAAAAGCACGCCGGAATTCGGCGTGCTTTGGAGGTTGGATATTCGCGGGCGTTGGAGCTGTTCAGGGTAGGGTAATGGGACTTACACACCCTTCATCGCATGAATCAATGCTTCCATGTGGCTCAAATATCGTTCAAACGCGGCCTTACCCACCACACTCAACTTGTAAGTCGTGCGCGGGGTTCTTCCCGCAAAATCTTTCTCGCACGTGATATAGCCGGCTTCCTCAAGCCGTCGCGCGTGCACACTCAAGTTGCCATCCGTCAGTGCCAGAATCTCACGCAATTCATTGTGCGTGAGCGACGGACTCGTGGCCAACGCGCCAACAATCGCGAGGCGCGCGCGTTCATGAATGACTTTATCCAGGTCAGGAATAGCCTCCGCAACTTGCGCAGTTCTTGACTTCGAGCCCGCAACGGCCTTCAGCGCACCCGATTTTACCGGCGCAGCAGATGTCGTTTCTTGTTCTGGGAGCGCCGTTTTGCGCTTGGGTTGTGCACTCATAATTTCAACCGCCGTGATGTCGAATAATGACGATACCGGCAACGATGTGGCCAACGCCGAATAGCGCCGCCAGATACCAGTTGCCCCAACTCGTTGGTGACAACGCCGCTGCAGTTCCGCCGGCGACCAACGCTAATCCCAGCAGCGCAACCACAGGTGGCGACGAGATTGCACCTGCTGCGCACACACCAACTCCGTACAACAACAGCCACACTACCGGCAGCAGCGACCATGCTTCTGCTTGCGCACACGCGAGTGTAAGCACCCCTCCCGCAACCAGCGCAGGCAGCATGCAAAACGCAAATCGACGTGCGGGACCAACACCGAGTGGTACGCTATTCAAGCGCGCTTTGATGACAATCGCAACGACGCCGATTACTGCCGACAGCGCGGCTTCCGCCACCCAAACTCCGAACCACTGCCTCGGCGCAGACTGCATGTACGCCAGCCCCGCCGCGCCAATTGCGGAAACTCCCATCGCCACCCCGCCCCACCCGGGAACGGCGGTGAAGTGTGAACTGCGCTCCATGACGCCGCGAACAAACGCGACGTTTTCAAGCGCGCGATTTTGCAGACTGACGGCCGGCGGGGACTCTGGGCGGGATGCGCGAAGTGACACCTTATCAGCTGCTTTCACGTCGCTGATCCCCGGACGAACTTATTATGGCCGCGTGCGGGCGCAAAATTCCAATGGGGATTACACGCTCTTTGCTGACTTGGGCGCCAT
>JBDUAX010000409.1:0-4292 GCA_040004455.1 Gemmatimonadaceae bacterium | reverse complement strand
GTTTTGCCATGGGCATCGAGGCCAGCGTGGCCGATATCACTCACAGTGACCCATGAACGACCACCGTCAATCGTGTAGAAGACGCCACCGAAGCCGGCGGCTACCGCCGTTTCTGCACCGGCACCAGGCACCCACGTCACACCCGTGAGTGCGCCAGGGCGCCCCGGGCGCGCGCGCAATTCCCAACTCTTGCCGCCGTCATTGGTGACCGCCACCGTCGCGCTGGCGGTGTCGGTGCGAAGAAACTTGCTCATATCGCCGGCCACACCGATTCCGTGCTTGGTGTCGCGGAAATCGAGACCGCTCAGGCCCGCCGTTGCAGTGTGAACAAACGGTGTTGTATGCAGCGTCCAATGAATTCCAGCGTCTTCGCTGATGAACACGCGCGACTCAGGACCCCCAGTTGCAATCCAGACATTCTTTTTTCCGGAATGCACAACGCAACGGCCGCTCGCGGCATATGCGCCTTCGCCTTTGACAGGCGCGGGAACGTTCGCTTGCGGAAGCAGAGCCCACGTAGCGCCACCATTGTCGGTGCGCATGACCATCGTGCGACCCTGCGATGCGTCGCCAAAAACAATTCCAACGTTGCTGTCCAACATTGTGATGCAATCGTAAAATGCCGACGTATCAGCGTTCTGAAATTGCATCTTCCAATTCGCGCCGCCATCGGCCGTGAAGTAAATGCGCGAGGCCGCACCGTTACCGATCGTGAGCAAATAGGCGGAGTCTGCGCTGAACGCGTGCACGTCGCGAATTTCGAGTTTCTCGCCATTCGGAACCGGGCGTAGCTGCCATGTTTTTCCGCCGTCGGTGGTGCGCACAACGCCACCCTTTGAACCACTTGCCCATACAACGGAATCGTTTACTGCATGAACCGCGAACAGTGTCGCAGTCGCGCCAGTTGTCTGCGTTGTGACGCGCGGTGCCGGCGTGAAGACAGCTGTCGTTGTTGTTGTCTTTTGCGTTTTGCACGAAACCAACGCACAAACAAACGATAGCGCCGTGAACGAGTGACAACGCATTACGGTTTCTTGGCCGGAGGCGTTTTGGTCTTTCTGGGTTCCGGTTTGTTCGGAACTGCGGCGCCTGGGGGTGCTGCAGGTGGTGCCACCAGGGCAGGCGAGACGGCGGTGTCGCCAATGACCTGCATCATGGAATTAATGCGATCAAGTCCGAAAATCTTTTCGCGACGCATGGCATGCGCCACGGCTTTGGCATCCTTGAACACACTGTCGGATGCCGCAATGTTTCCGGTCTGTGCCAATCCCTCAGCGAGTGTCATGCCGGTAATGACGTACAAATCGGGGATGCCAACGGATGCATCATCAACCCACCCGTTGCGTTTCGCCAGCGACTTTGTTGCAAGGAATTCGTTCTGCCACAGCGCCTTGCTGCGCGGAACGTCAACGTATCCTTCCTGCGGAACGAGCACTGTGTCCTTGCCAGGAATGACCTCGTGATCGAGAACTTTTTTCGCCATCCCCTGCGTGATCACGTACTTCTCGAGGCCCAGGTCGAACGGGTATCCGCCCGACGTGCGGCTGAAGTACAACGGACGATCGGGATAGGAATCGCGCAGGAAGTAGTACACAAGCACGTCGGCGCGCATGAGTTCACGATTCTTCGGATGCGCAGCGATGTTGCCCTTTTGAAACGCCATGTTTTCCTGAATGGCCACTTGCAATGGAATTGCGTCGGCCTCGGCAAAACTCATCTTGAGTGGTGAGCCAACGGGCTTCTTCCACGTTCCATTGCGATACACGGCCGGACCTTTGGCCGCGTCGTATTCGTACACGGGACGACGAATGAGCTGACGCGTGTACCAATCGGTGTTGAGCAGCGACGTGTTTGCAACAATGACATCTTTGCGCACCCCTTCCACTTCCTGCGCGTACCACAACGGAAAGGTGTCGTTGTCGCCGACAGTGACGAGAATGCCGTACGGCTCAACGGAGTTCAGCAAATCCTTCGCGAAATCAGTCGTATCTGTTTGATTGGCACGCGACGCCTGCTGCCAGTTGCCGACGAGCGGTATAAACGCAACGAGCAACAACGGTGATGCAAAGCCCAGGCTTCGTTTGTGTGGTTCAAGCACTACTTCGCCGCCCAATTTCACTTCGTCGGCGCCGAACAAGCTTGCAACGGTTTCCCACAGGTACAACAAACCAAGTGCAATCCACACACTGAGTGCGGAGAAACTCCACAAATAGAAGTAGTCACGATCACGCACTTCCCGCGCCACCGATTCACCCAATTCCGGTGCCTGCGAATGACCGTACTTGAAATTGAGATAGTAGATGAGCACCAGCGTCATCGTGAAGATGAGCGGGCCAAAGAATGAAAAACTTCGTCGGTCTTTTTTCCAGTGAACCCAGCCGCCGAGCCCTCCCAGAATGAGGAAGAACACAGCGAGCGCGTTTTGCGAACCCGGATGCTCGTTGTACGCGTCGCGCAACCACTGCCACTTGAAGTACAACCACCACATGCCTAACTGTGCCCCAAACGGCGCCTGGCGCTCGCTTAACTCCGGCTTGCCATACTGACCGCGATTGAAGTTGTACATGAAGCGATCATACGTGAGCGAGCTGAACGTGCAGCCCACCGCAATTTCCGTGGCGCAACCAGTTGGTTCGCCTTCATTGATTCCCGGAAAATGTGCGGCGCGAATTGGTTGCGTTGCAAAAGGAGTCAATCCAAAAAACAGCGCAACACCGCAAGCCAGCAACAATTTCCAGCGCAACAGGAATCCTGGACGACGAATGATCACTGCCAGTCCGACCGCCGGCGCTGCGAGCATGCCCGCCATGTGATTTGCATAACCCAACCCGATGAGATACGCGATCAACACCAACAAGCGATCGCCAACCGGGCTATCTGGATCATCACACCAGCGAACACTCAACCAACAGATAGCGGCCAGTCCCATCAACGAAACGGTGTACACCTTTTCGTTCACGACCGATTGATTCCAAACTGAAAACGCAGTGGCACCAATCAACGCACACAAGGCACCACCTGCAATGCGCTGCCAACGCTGCGGAAACCAACCCACAAGCACACGCTCGGTTACGAGAAACCAGAACCCAGCCGACACCGCGCTTGCAACAGCCGCCAGAACGTTGATGCGCATGGCGACCGAGGGCGCGATGGGCAGCATTGCAAACACGCGTCCGATCAGTACGAACAATGGGTTGCCGGGCGGGTGCGGAAGTCCAAGTGTATAGGCCGCGGTGATGTACTCGCTGGTGTCCCACATCGAAGTCGTGGGCGCGAGTGTCAGCACATAGAGCACGAGCACGGCGGCGCCAGAAATCGTAGCGGCGAGATAGGACGGGCGGTAATCGAGCTCCGCGACTGACGCGGAAGGTCTGACGGCTGCAGTCATGTGAAATTCAAAGGGAAGCGAAACGTCTGGGTATTGGGCATAACTCACCCCGACGGTTGATCGACACAGTAGATGGACCACACCCGCGGAGCCATCTCTGAGATGGAGCGGGCCAAGGGACAAAATTGGCCTCTGACACCCATCGGGACAACCGAGAGGTCAGGGAATAGAGCGGCTAAAAATCCTTCTCTTAGTGCCGGAAGAGCCGCTCGCCTGTAAAGACCATAGTCATGCCGTGCTCATTGGCCGCTGCGATGACTTCTCCATCTCTCACCGAGCCGCCCGGCTGCACAATGGCCTTTACACCCGCCTCGGCCGCCTGATCGATGCCGTCGCGGAATGGAAAAAAGGCATCAGAACCCAACACCGAGCCTATGGTCTCGTGGCCAACAGTCCGCGCCTTGTGCACCGCGAGGAATGACGCATCGACGCGAGACATTTGACCAGCACCAATGCCGACCGTCGCGCCATCACGCACGAGCACGATCGCGTTGGATTTCACGCTCGCCACTGCACGCCACGCGAACATGAGATTGCGATGTTCGTCGGCAGTGGGTTGACGCGCCGTCACAACATTCCAGTTTCCGTCGATGTGCGGAACCGGCGCGCGATCCTGCACGAGTAAACCGCCACGAACGCGTTTGAAATCCATCCCACCTTTTGCCCAGGACGCTTTGCCCGAGAGCACGCGCAAGTTTTTTTTGCGGCCGAGTATTTCGACCGCGCCGTCGTCGAACGCGGGTGCAACAATACACTCAACGAACAAACTGGAAATTGCTTCCGCGGCCGCGGTGTCGACGGGAACCGTGAACGCGATGACTGAACCAAATGCCGAAACCGGATCGCAGGCGAGCGCTTTCTGATACGCTTCGAGTGCGTTGGCGCCAGTTCCCAATCCGCACGG
>JBDUAX010000408.1:0-4293 GCA_040004455.1 Gemmatimonadaceae bacterium | reverse complement strand
TCATCTCGGGCGCCGTAACTGAATTGTCCGAACATGCAGCGGCGAGGCCGAGCGCTGCGATTGCAGTAGTCGCGACGGCTGTGCGAACAATACGATTGCGTTTGAAACGATTGCGTGCGGTAACTGGAGTTGAATCCGTCATGTCTTTTCCTTTGAGAGTTCTCGACGACGACGCGGGGGGCGCCTTTCCAAGCACACACCGCCTGGATACCGTAGAAAGATCGGCACGCCTTTTCAAAACTTTAGCGTTTTTGTACCAGGCTTCAGTTCGTGCAGGGCATTGAGGTTCATTTTGTGACGATTGTGCAATTTCGCTCAACCGAAACCATGTATTGGCCGACACTCGAGCGTGACACTTAAAACTTTTTGACCGTTGCCGGGAAATGTTCATGCAACGTTCTTTCGCCGTTCTTCACCTCGTTGACGACTATGCGCGCATTTCGCTTGTGCATTTTGGCCCTGTTCGTTTCGCCAGTGGCCTGTTCCGGCGATAAGTCTTCCGGAAATTCGGCGACGCGAGATGTGTTGACCATTTCCACACCGGCGGATGCCGACGCATTGTTCCCACCGCTCGTGCAAACGACGCAGGGTAAGCAAGTCGTCGACATGATCTTCGATTATCTCGCCGAACCTGTCGCTTCAATAGAGACAGTGGGTGATGCGGGGTACCGGGGAAGTCTGGCCAGGAGTTGGACGTGGGCCGCCGACTCCCTTTCAATTGCCTTCGCGATCGACCCGCGCGCACGCTGGCACGATGGCAAACCGGTACGCGCCAGCGATGTGAAATTCTCGTATTCATTGTACGTCGATACCGCCGTAGCTTCGCCACACGCAGATAATTTCATCGGTATCGATTCCGTTTCGGTTCGCGATTCATTGACGGCTGTTGTGTGGTGGAAGAAGCGCAATCCTGAGCAGTTCTTTCAGATTGTGTACAGTCTGGCAGTTCTTCCTGAACATTTGTTGGCGAGTGAACCGCGTGCAACACTCGCGCAATCACCTTATGCGCAACATCCAATTGGTTCGGGGCGCTATCGCTTTGAGCAGTGGACGCGTCAACGTCAACTGCTGCTTGTTGCCGACTCAGGCAATTTCCGAGGTCGCCCTGGGTTCAACAGGATTGTCTGGATTATTGCTGCCGATCCAACTGCGGCCAGTTTGAGTGTGTTATCAGGGCAAGCGGACGTGCTTGACCAGGTGCGTGGCGATGCATTTGTCAAAGCGCGTGCAACACCGACGCTCCGGACGGTCGAATACGGAAGTCTCGACTATGCCTTTATGCAGTTCAATTTTGAGCGCACCCTAAGTGGTGCGCGCCGCTTGTTTGGCGATCGTGCAATGCGTGTCGCCTTGGCCAGCGCACTCGATCGAAAGGCGATGGTTGCGAACGCGCTCGACTCACTCGGCGCGGTTGCGCTCGGTCCGTTCACGCGCTCCGCTGTCGATGCGGATACAACGGTGCGTCAAATTCCCTTCAATGCGCCGCAAGCGGCGAACACGCTCGACTCGCTCGGCTGGAAACTCGATACCAAAGACAGTGTTCGCAAAAAGAACGGCAAGCCATTGCAGTTTGAATTGCTTGTTCCTGCTTCGAGCGCCACACGACAGAAATTCGGGGTACTAATTCAGGCGCAACTTCGTTCGATTGGCGTGAAAGTTAGCGTTGCGCCCGTTGAACCCGGAATTTTTGCAGCGCGATTGCAAAAAGGTGACTTCGATGCCGCGCTGAACATGTGGCATCTTGACCCGAGTCCGACTGCAGTTGCTGGCGTTTGGGGCTCACCGCGCGGCAAGTACACAGGTGCGAATTTCGGTCACTATTCCAACGTTGCGTTCGACGCAATTGTTGATAGCGCGACAAACGCATTCAGCGCGGACAACCGGCGCGCTCTTTTTCAACGCGCCTATCAACTCATTGTCGACGATGCGCCAGCAATTTGGCTGTATGAGCCGCGAAACTTTGCTGCGGTCAATTCACGCGTTGTAACTTCGGGAATGCGTGCCGATGCCTGGTGGGCCGCAATTCCGTCGTGGCATTCGGCAAGTGGCACCGTGGCGCAAAAACCCTGACGTCGCCGCTCTGCCAGTGAATCAACCGCGCTACCGACGGTCATGACAGCGTTCTTGCTCCGCCGGTTTCTTCACGCGCTGGTGGTGGTTGTCATTTCCACATCACTCGGTTTTTTCGTTTTGCACATTGTGCCGGGGGATCCGCTGCGCATGAACACATCGCAGTCGGGACGCAATGCGGAGACGCTGGAGACCCTCAGGCAGCGCTACGGATTGGACCAACCGCTTTCGCAGCAGTACGTGCGCTATGTATCGCGAGCTGCTCGTGGCGATTGGGGGACGTCGCTGGTTGATGGGCAGCCCGTCTCGCAGAATTTGCGCGGCGCGCTGTCAAACAGTTTGACCCTTTCCGGAACCGCGTTGCTGTTTGCGGTGCTAATCGGCATTGCAGTTGGCTCGTTGCAGGGTTGGCGCGCAGAATCGCGAGTAGGGCGAATACTTGGCAACGCGCTTACGGCGCTCTATGTCGTTCCGGAATTCATCGTCGCGGTCGCACTTATCACGCTGCTCGCTTATCAGTTCGCGCTTTTTCCAGTAGGCGGATTGAACGATCCCGTTTTGAGTATCACGGGAACAACGCTCGAACAAGTGCGCGACCGTTTGTGGCATTTGGCGTTGCCTGCGCTCACACTCGCCGTGGGCTGGAGTGCGGCCGTTGCTCGCCAACAGCGCATGTCACTTCTCGAAGTAGGCCGGGAAAGCTTCGTTCGCACTGCGCGCGCGAAAGGCGTTCGGTCGTTTTCATTGTTTGCGCGTCACGCGTTTCTGCCGTCGCTCACGCCTGTTGTCGTCGTTATTGGACTGATGCTGCCAGTGTTGGTTGGCGGATCCGTTATTGTCGAAACGCTGTTCGCGTGGCCCGGTGTTGGCTCACTTCTGCTCAAATCGATCACGCTGCGTGACTACCCAGTCGTCAGTGCGGCCATTGTACTAACGGGCGTCGTGGTTTCGCTTGGCACGATGTTCACGGATGTACTCGTCGCGTCAGTCGACCCACGCCTGCGTGGAACGGTGAATTGAGATGCGTCGCACTGCCGTTGTCGCACTCTCGGTGGTCATTCTCGCTGCGATATTCGCCCCGTGGATTGCGCCTTTCGATCCGACACGACAACTCGACATCATTGCGCTCAAAAACGCGACCCCATCGTTCGCACATCTGCTCGGCACCGACGCCTATTCGCGTGACATTCTGAGTCGCGCGCTCTTTGGCGCACGCACCTCGCTCACGGTCGCGCTACTTGCAACGATTCTCGCAATTCTTTTCGGAAGCCTGTGGGGCGGGTTGGCCGCAATGATCAACCAAGGCGTCGGAGGCCCGATGATGCTCATCGTGGACGCAATTCGCAGCGTACCACGCATGCTGCTGTTCCTGGTCGCGGTTGTGCTGCTCGGCTCACTGACTCCGCCAATGCTCGCAATTCTGCTCGGCGCGTCCGCTTGGCCGACCACCAGTCGTCTTATTTACACGCTCGTTCGCAACTTGAAATCCCGCGAATTCGTCGAAGCCGCGCATTCAGTTGGCGGATCGAACTGGCGCGTGTTCGCGCACCATCTCCTACCGCACACAGTTGGCCCAATTGTCGCATCGGGCGCACTGCTCCTCGCCGATTGCCTGGCGGTCGAATCGGGACTGTCATTTCTGGGGCTGGGAGTGCGTCCTCCCGAGCCGAGTTGGGGCAACATGGTGCAGGACGCCCTCCCCTACCTCGGATCGGCCTGGTGGGTCGCTGCAGTGCCCTGTGCGTGCCTCCTCGTGACTGTGCTGGCCGCCGCGAATATTGCCGATGAATCTCACGCGAAAATAACTCGAATACAACGACGCAATCGGCGCTGAATTCGCTCAAGACTCGAGGTAACGCTCCCGAAACTTGAAGCATTCCAGGCCCCCGTTTTGGGTCGCTTTTTTCCTGGCTCAAACTTCATGCGTCTTAACCTCAGCGCGAAACTCAAACGATCTCAGAACGGCGAAAGCCCGTTGAGCCACGTCACGAGCGCTCCTACACAGACATTTGCAGCGCTGCTTGCGCTCGCCCAGGATGAAGAAGGCGCTGGACACCGCCAGGCGGCGCGCGCCGCGTACGAGCAAGCGTTGTACAAAGTGAGCAACGCCGACGAAGCCGCGAAAATTTCAAGCATCATTCGTTGGATTGCACGCACGCATCACGCCGACGGTGATCCGTCGGCAGCACTGGATTGTCTCGAAGCCGCGCTCGCGATTGCCGA
>JBDUAX010000407.1:0-4297 GCA_040004455.1 Gemmatimonadaceae bacterium | reverse complement strand
CGACGTACGGGAATCGTGATCACGAATCGGTTGCAAACGCGCGTGAACATCTCGCAAAAACCGTTCGCGAAACTGCCGCACGCGACGGTCGCGTGATCATTCCGTCATTTGCTGTAGGCCGCACCCAGGAGTTGGTGTACGATCTGCATGCGTTGCACAACGCGGGGCAAATTCCTGCAATTCCTATTTACATCGACTCGCCACTGGCGTTTAATGCCACGGCGGTGTTTGAATTGCATCCCGAAGTGTTTGACCGCAACGAAGATCTCGTGCGCATCACCAACGAACTGTTTAAATTTCCGTTGCTACAATTCACCCGTGACGTGAGTGAATCGAAAGCGCTGAATAGCGCAATTGGACCGATGGTAATTATTTCGGCCTCGGGGATGGCCGAAGCGGGGCGCATCTTACATCACCTCGCGCACGGCGCGAGCGACCCGCGCAACACCATTCTCATTGTTGGATTTCAGGCCGAGCATACGTTGGGGCGCCGCATTGTTGAACGGCGCGCAGTGCTGAAAATATATGGCGAAGAAGTTCCGCTTCGAGCGGATGTGCAAATTCTGAATGGCTACAGCGCGCACGGTGATCGAACGGAATTGCGCAGTTGGTTGAATGCGATTCGTGACGACGGCCAGCGCCTGGGGCAATCACCGCCTCGCGTACATCTGGTGCATGGCGAACCGGAAGCTCAGGACGCGTTTGCGACGGCTCTTCGCGCGGATGGCTACAATGTTGATGCGCCAAATCCCGGCGATACGCGCCCAATTTGACGAAAAGAAGGCTCGTGTCGTCGCATGAGGCAAGTAACGAGTGAACATCGAGTCCAGGATGAACGCGCGTTCGCACTCGAAACAAGCACACGCGCTGGAGGCTGAGTACCTTTCCGAACGATGGCCCCCCGAACGAAACGAACGCTCACCAGGTTGGTCTTTGCGCTGTTAGCGGGATGGCTGCTGACGCTGGCAGCGATCGTGTTGTGGGCGGAGCGTACAGCGACGACATCCGCGGACGTCATTGTCGTACTCGGCGCCGCCCAATACGACGGTCGCCCGTCTCCGGTGCTCAAAGCGCGACTCGATCACGCCGTTGAATTGTACAAACAGGGAATGGCACCACGGTTGCTGTTAACTGGCGGACGTCGCGAGGGTGACGCTGTCAGTGAGGCAGTGGCCGGGCAACGGTATTCGATGAAAATGGGTGTGCCGCCCAATGCTATTTTGCTGGAAGGAGTAAGCCGCACAACGCTTGCGTCCATTCAGGGAACTGCGCGGATTTTACGCAGCGATTCAAGCGCACAAGCGCCGCGCGTGTTGCTCGTGAGCGATCCGTTTCACATGCTGCGGCTTACGGTGCTCGCGCGTTTGTATGGATTGGATCCGTCAACGTCGCCAACGCGCACGAGTCCGATTTCTGCGAGCCGATCGGTTGCGCTCGAATACGTGTTACGCGAATCGGTGGCGTTGCCGGCCGATGTCGCGACTGCAATGTGGGAACGGCTGGTCGCGCCATAGTTCAGCGCAATCAGCCGTCGTCACTGCAGTGAATGTGAACAACTGATGTGAATCAGCTCTCTAATAATGTGCGACCGCCTTGCCCGTTGATGCTGCTTGGCGGAGTCTGAAAATCAAACTAGTTCGAGCCTTTTTTCCGCACGAGTTTGCGATTGCCCTGTCGGTCGAAACTGTAAATGTCGGTGTCGAAGACGTCGTTTCCCATATTGACTTGGGGCGTCGCTGTCGGCGCGCGGAAAAGCAACGATGCGACCAGAGTGTATGGATCTGCGCCAGCGTAGGAAACCGCGTATCCTAGATCTGCCATTGAAGCCACCGTCGCGCGGCTCAATGGATTGACGCCGTTGTTCAAGTATCCGGTCATCAGTTCGCTTTTAAAGATCAATTCTCGCCAGTGCACGTCCCGCGTTCCACCGCCGCAGGGTTGGTTGATTCCGATGCAGTTTTCAATGGGAACAGGACGACCGGAATATCCGCTATTGAGTGCGGCAAATTCAGCGATGGCATTTGCGCCCGTAAAAATCGGATCAGATCCGCCGATGCCCGAAGTAACGCCCTTGTTGCCCCACTGCGTCCCAAAACCCAGCACGTGGCCCATTTCGTGAAGCACGATGGCGTCGATGAGTCCTGACGCCTCGTACGTTGCAAGATCGGCGCTATCGAACAGAATCGTTCCGACTGATGTCAATCCGCTTGCGGCATGCGTGGTACAATAGCCGCCGTTGCCAAGGACATTTCCGACTCCATCAATCGGTCCGATTTGCGCTAAAATCAAAACATTCGTCACCGACTCGCTGATGGCAGGAAACCAGCTACGTCCACAACTTGCAGCAGGCAGCGCGACAGTCGACGTACCGGAGTTACTTACGATCACGCTCCGCCACTTATCAACCGCGCGACTGACGGCAAGTTGCTGACGCGCACTTGGCGGATCACCGATATAGCGAAGCGTGATATTGAATTGTGTGAGTAACGCGCTCACCGAAAATGTCACCTTGACAGCCGAATTCGCTGTTAGCGCTGCAGTCAAAGTTTGTGCAGCAACTGTGCCGAGAGTCCACGACGCGAGTGTTGCCACACCACCGTCGTTCGTGATGGCCGTTCCGCCCGTAACCGTGCCGGAATTCGGGCCTGGCGTGAACGTAACCGATACGCCGGCGACCGGATTGTCGAATTGATCGGTAACCTTCACTGCCGGCAACGATCCAAATGATGCGAGCGATGCGCCAACAACCCCTGCAACATTGTTGCCTGTAACAATTACAATTTTCGTTGGAGAACCGGCTACAGCATTTGCAGAAAATGTCGCAGGAACGGAAACGCCGAGCGCCGTAGCACGGGAAAGTTGTTGACCAGCAACAGTTCCAAGGGTCCACGAATCGGCAGTTGCAACCCCGTTTGCATCAGTTGTTTTCGTGTTACCGGCAATCGTACCCGCTGCGTTGATTGGAGAGAACGACACGGTAACGCCTGCAACTGGATTTCCATACTGATCCACTGCGCGAACCGACGGTGCACTCGGCACGTTTGTATTCACCACACCCGCTTGAGGATCGGCGGTTAGGCGCACCAAAGCAGAGACGGCACCCGCCGTGACTTGCGCATTGAAAATGACTGGATTGAGCCCCGACGCCGTGGCGGTCAGCGTCTGCACGCCTGCGACAGTGCCCAATGTCCAACCACCAGATGTCGCCAGTCCGCTGGCGTTGGTCTGATTCGAATCATTCACCGGCTTTCCACCCCCCGTTGCCGAGAAGTGAACCCAAACCTTTGCAATACCCTTTCCGCCGGCATCAGTGAGCGTAACTGTGGGCACCGTTGTGGTGAGTGTACCCGCCGCCGCCGTGATGTTATTGACGGATGACGCCGAGAGCGCAGTTGGTACTTGAGGCGCGTCACTACTGCAGGCAGCTAGCGCAAAAAATACGCTGAGAACAAAAAAACGCCGTACGTTTTTCATCGACGAATGGGGACGGTGGGAACTCGTATCAAAGTCTTCGAGCCATCTCTCTCGACAATCCACATCGGTGTATCGGCAACGTCGTTCGGCATTTCTCGTGTCGGCCCGACCGCACCCATGAGCGCCGGCACCAACGAATACGGATCTGCCGCAGCCAGGCTCACGGTGTAACCGAGATCGGCCAATGACCCAATCGTCACTTGGCTCATCGGCATCACTGCGGCCGCGTAACCGTTCATCAACTCAGGGCCAAAAACGGTTCTCCGCCAATGCGCATCACGCGTGCCAAGGCCGCCGCTGTTTTCAACCGGAACCGGAGTGCCGCTGTACACACTACCAGTTAACGCAAACCCGTCACGGGCCACCGCACCAGTGAAGAAAGGGTTGGAAGTGCCGCCACCAGTCAGCAGATTGTGGCGAACATTCCAAAGAGTGCCGATGCCAAGAATGTGACCGATTTCATGCAAGACAACATTGTCGAGTGTGCCGTCGGCCAACATCAATTCGAGATCCGCAGTGTCGAGTTGCAGAAAGCCCATCGCTGTCAAACCCGATGAATGCAAATAGCACGGCGCCGATTGCCCAATGATGTTGAGCGGGCCGTCAATTGCCGCGAGCTGTACATACAGCAACAAGTCTTCTATGTCTTCGTTAACAGCCGGACCGCCATCAAAGCATTGGCCAGCTGGCGCAGTCAAATGCGAAATCTGCACGTGACCAACAATGGCTGTTTGCCATTTTGCCAACGCTTTTGTTACGGCTTCACGTTGGCGAGGCGTACCCGCATCTCCAATGAAGCGTGCACAAATCGTGTAACCCGCTC
>JBDUAX010000406.1:0-4300 GCA_040004455.1 Gemmatimonadaceae bacterium | reverse complement strand
CGCGGCGGTGAAGCGGTTGGTATTGCGGGCGCGTTCAATCGTTTGCCGTATTATCCCGATGACGCGACTATCAAATTCGATTTCGGTTTTGACATCAAGGCGTTGGTTGCCATTGCGCCCGTTGACGGGCAGTACAAACCGGCTGAGCAGTCAACGCCGGTCAGTGATTACAACTATCTCGTCATTCACGGCGCGCACGATGGCGACGTGAGCACGTTCAGCGGGCTGAGTCAGTACAATCGCATCAAGTACACACGCCCCGATGGCGGATTCAAGGCGGCCATCTGGATGTATCGCGCCAACCACGGGCAGTGGAACACCGTTTGGAATAACAAGGATAACGGCAGTTTCTCGGTGCGTTCGTTGCAGTTGAAAGCGTTGATTGATGGCGAAGAGCAGCGCCGCTTTGGTCGCGTGGTGATTGGTGCGTTTCTGGAAACAACGTTGCATGGCGCGACTGGGTACATGCCGTTGTTTCGCGATCATCGTTCAGCGGGTGATTGGCTGCCGCCAACGATGTATCAAACGCGCTATCAGGATGCCGCGACACACCTGCTAGCGGGCTTTGACGAAGATGTTGATGTCACGACGGGTACCGCGCCCGGTGTGAAGATTTCGGCGGAATCGATTTCAACGTGGAAGGAGACGGACGTTCCCGCGCGCTCGCGTGGCGGCACGTTCAAGAGCAACGTCGTTCAATTCGGTTGGAATAATTCGCCGTTTGGAAAAGATACCGTTACGCCTCGCACTCCGGCGCATGTTGAAATCACGTTGCCCGATTCGCTGCGCAATGCATGGAGCCCGAATTCGTCGAGCGCGCTGTTGATTACGGTTGGTACCACTGATGTTCGCCCGGGTCCGCGCAAGTTGCCGCGCGACACCACGAAGAAGGACAGTACTGCGGCAAGGAGCGACAGCGCAAAGGCCAAGGCTAAGAGTGATAGTGCGAAAGCAAAAGCCAAGACGAAAGAAAAACCGAAACCGAAAAAGCCGGTGAAAGATTCAACGCCGCCTGATTTGAGCGTTGAACTCGAAGACACCGCTGGTCAGCTCGCGCGCGTAACGCTCAGCAGCTTTGGTCCGGTGCGCATGCCGATTGAAGCGTACATCTATCGCCGAAAGGGTCGCGACAAGACGGTGTTCCCAACATTGTCGGAACCCGTTGGCACGACATACGTGATGCCAATGAGCGCGTTTGCCGGTGTGAATCCAGCATTCGACCCGACCAAACTGAAGCTGGTGCGATTGGTGTTTGATCGCGTCAAGCAGGGCACCGTGACGGTGGATGACATTGGGATTACGACGTTGCCGCCGCCTGGGAATAACTGACGAACACGGGCTACCGAACAATTGAAAGCGCGCCGACTCGGCTAGAGTTGGCGCGCTTTTTCTACAACGGCGGTGCGTTCAATAATCCAGCCGCTGTTGCCTTCGCGATGCAACGCCCACAACTCGACCGTCGCAACGCATTCTCATAGTCTGTCTTTTCTGTGTCATCCCCACGTCATTGCCGCGCGCTTGGATATCCTTCCCTCGCCTCACGCTCACGATCAATCGCTTCCGCTGGAGTTTGCATGCCGTTTGGTGAAGTCATTCGCGTGGCGCTCACGTCGCTTCGCGTGAACGCACTGCGTTCGTTGCTCACCATGCTCGGCGTTGTTATTGGCGTAGGCGCCGTGATCACCATGATCGCACTCGGAAACGGCGCACAGAATGCAGTGAAAGATCGCATTGCCAAACTCGGCACCACTGTGCTGCAAATCAACGCGGCGCGCGTGAATCAAGGTGGCGTCAACACCACCAACACCGTCAAGATGACGATGAAAGACGTGGAGATGATGCGCGATCGTTCACCGCATGTGAGCGGCATCAATCAACAGCAGGATCGCAATTTGCAGGTCGTGTGGACCAACAAGAATGCGAGCGTGCAGGTAACGGGAACTGGTTCCAATTTTCTTGAAGTGCGCGGCTTTCGCATGGCGGCGGGCCGCATGTTCAATGACAACGAAGACAACGCGCGCCGTCGCGTGGCGGTGATTGGTGCCGACGTGCTGCCGTTGCTCGGTGTTGAAGATCCGTCGCGATTGATTGACGAACCAATTCGCATTGGTGGCCGCCAATTCACTGTGATCGGTGTGATGGCCGCCCGCGGCGTCGCGGGGGTTGGCGACGGCGACAATCAAATTCTCATCCCGTTCACGACGGGCCGATTTGAGATCTTTGGATCGGACAGAATTCAGGACATCTGGGCCCGGGCGCGAGATGAAAACTCCCTGGACAGCGCGACCGTTGAACTACAGGCAGCCATTCGCCGCTCACACAAATTGCGCTACGATCAACCCGACGATTTCACTATTCGCAATCAGTCCGATTTTCTCGTTGTATTGAGCGAGTCCACGCAAACGTTCACCGCGTTGCTCGCGGGAATCAGTGCGGTGTCTCTCGTGGTTGGCGGTATCGGCATCATGAACATCATGCTCGTGTCGGTTACGGAGCGCACGCGCGAGATAGGCATTCGCAAAGCACTCGGTGCCACGCGTACCACCATTCTGCTGCAATTTCTGATGGAGGCCGTTGTGCTCTGCATGGCCGGTGGAGCGGGCGGTGTGCTAGCCGGCGCAGGTGCGTCCCTGATCATGCGACAATCAATGGGGTGGCAAACCGCCATGAGTTTTGGCGCAATTGCGATGGCGTTTTCGTTCGCGGCAGCAGTCGGCGTCGTGTTTGGCGTGTGGCCTGCGCGGAGAGCCTCAATGCTGGACCCAATTGAGGCGCTCAGATACGACTGAGGCTACGGTCACAGGTGTTTCAGCGCGCTCCATGTGCCCCGATTCGAACCCGGCTCACGAGGCGAAAGACCAAGAGCCGAGTGTTCTGTATCGCGCACAGCGCCGCGCGGCGACGGACGCTTGGCATCAGTTAACATGGCCGTTCCGGTACTGGTAAGACTCGGCGTATGATGTAAACTACGGCCCATTCGGAATGCTGCACCTAATCGCTTGACCCACTTGCGAGGTTCGACGACATGGTTCAGATGTGTGGGGTGCGCCTTCTGGCACGGTCTGGCATTGCGGCCGCAGCGATCGTCTCCTCGAGCGTGATTTCCGCGCAAAGCACCGTGCAGCTTCGGCCCCCGCTTACCGGAGCGCGAACTGTATTCGGCACTGTGTACGACTCCTCGGGCGGCTTCGTCGACGGTGCCACAGTCTGGATCAAATCCCCTGACCGGCGCGTTCTCACCGACGCGAACGGCGTGTTCATCATCCGCGATCTCAAGCCTGGAAAATACGAGATCAATGCGCGGAAGATTGGCTTCTTTCCGCAGCTTCGCACTGTCGTCGTCGGGTCGGATGGCGGAGTTGCCGTGTTCACATTGGTGCCAAACGCGCACGGCATCGCTCCGAGAGTTACGACGGCCGCGCGCGCAGGATTGAGTGGCGTTGTTGGCGATACATCGTATCGCGCGCTTCCGGGCGCGACTGTGCGAGTGCTGGCGACCGACTTGCAGGCAGAGGTCGATTCGGATGGTGTCTTCTGGCTACCGGTAAAGCCCGGCTCTTACATGGTGCGAGTGACCCACGACGGTTACGCGTCGCAACTCATGAGTGTCGCGGTGCCGCGCGACAGCGGTAGCAAAATTGCGTTGTGGCTTTCACCGACAACGCGTGCAGCATCGATCCGCGAAACGGTGAATGCGTTCGATCTCGAACAGCGATTGATCCGACGGAGTCCGGTTTGGAATCGAATCGTAACGCGCGACGACATCACGCGTATCAAATTCACTAACATGCAGCAGCTCGCACAGTATGGCGCTGTGGGTCCGGTTGACGACAACTGTTTGGTGCTCATTAATGGTGGCCCTCAGAGAATCGCGTTATTCGCGCTGGATCCCGACGAAATTGAAATGTTGGAAATAAATGTCACGCGACCACCTCGACAGACCGTCAAAAGCATTTTGGGCGGGCGAGCGCCGGTGTCGAGACAACAATCGTCGCGAACCGATTCCGATGAGTGCAAAACCACGATGGTGGCGTGGCTCAGGAAGTAGTTGCGAGAGTAATTCGGGAAGCGACGCGCTTTGCACGATCTCAGATCCATTCTCGCGATCGCGTTCGAACTATTTCGCCGCGGGTGTCAACGGCGCCGTCCAGAACATGCTCATCCCGGCTTTCACCGTCGCCGCTGTCTCGCGTCCAAACATCGCAGCGTTAAACAACACTCTGAACGAGCCAAACGTCTGCCCACGCCACTGCGGACGGAATCCCAACAGAATGACATGCCCCTGCCCGTGATACACATC
>JBDUAX010000405.1:0-4307 GCA_040004455.1 Gemmatimonadaceae bacterium | reverse complement strand
GGTGAGTCGTCGGCGTGCCAGGTGAAGTAGCCAAACAGTCGCTCGGTTTTGTTTCCGGTGCCGATGGGCAGCGCGCGGTACCGAGCTGACTGGTCGAACAGGGCAATCATGCGCGTCCGCGCCATGACGTTTCCGCGCCGACCGTTGTTCGCGTTCTCTTCGCCATTGAGATATCCGTCAACCGCGGGTGAGATATCGATGGTGCGCGAGTCAACGCCCAACGCGTCAATGACAAGTTGCGCGTGTGAGAGTGAGTCCGCGCTTGATGTCCGATACGGCATGCGTACGGCGATCACGTTATCAGCACCGAGCGCGCGCACGGCGAGAAATGTTGTCACCGCCGAGTCAACACCGCCCGACAATCCGACCACCGCCTTTTCAAATCCGCGTCGCGTGAATTCTTCACGCAGAAATCCGACGAGCCATTGTTCGGTGAGTTCGGCGTCCAGTTCGAGTGACGGCGGGCCACCGTGATCGCGCATTCCCAATCGCACCACGGCAATGTCGCGCGGGCCAGCCGGTCGGTCAGACGGCTCGACTTTGAGTTGCGGCGGTACTTCAAATTCACCAGTGAAAAAGCCCTTCGACGTGCGGGCAATGTCGGCAGCTTCCGGTTCGGCGCCGTCGTACTGCAGCGTGGCCGGCGCTCCGTTTTTCACGCGCGCCATTGTGTCCATCACGTGCGGGAGGGCAACACGCAGATCGCTCAACGACGGCATGTCAGCGCGTGCGCGCACGAGGTCGTCGAGATCAATAGTCACCGACAGAAAACTTTCATTCCACACGGGCGCACGCCCACGCACATCACCACCCGGACCGACAATCATCGACGTGCCGAAAAAGCGCTTGCCCCCCTCGGTGCCGACGAGGTTTGTACACGTTGCATAGACGCCGTGTTCTTCGGCGATGTCGCGAATGAGTCGTTCCCATCGCGCCGCGCTGTACGGACCGGGAATTCCATCGTCGCGCGGCCAGAGACCGCGTGCGGGCGCAGCGGCACTCACGAAAATGACTTGCGCACCGTCGAGCGCCGCGAGCGTGCCGGACAGCGAATGCCAGGCATCTTCACACACGAGAAGAGCGGCCTTACCCCACGGCGCTTCGAACGCACGTAAATCGGTACCGCGTTCGACAAACCGTTCTTCGTCGAACATGCCGTACGTCGGCAAGTAATTCTTGCGATGCACGTGGCGAAGAATTGGCGGCCCGTCGTCGAGGCCAATCGTGATGTAGGCGCAGCTGTTGTGCAGCGTGTCTCGCCAACGCTCATAGAAACCGACAATTACGTCTATGGGTACCGCATCCTGGAAGGCAATTGCGCTTGCGGTGCGATACGCGTCGTCGAGGTCGTAGGCGAGTGCACCCGCCGTCACAGCGACTTCGCGAACGCCACCTTCTACGAAGTACCCGGACAACGCGGTCTCCGGGAACTGCACGACTTGCGGACGAGGAGTGAGCTGCGCGGCCTGCGCGCAAAGCTCCCCCAAACGATTGAGATTCGCGGCCGTATCCCCTTTACGCGGGGCAAACTGGCAGAGCGCGATGGTGAGTGGTCGAATCGGGTCACTTGGCATGCACGCAAGGTGGGTCACATACCGCGATCCATCAACAGTGAATTCCTGGGTTATGCAAGTGATGTGTCATTGGGAGCGAGTGATGAATATTCAGCTCTTCGGTGTATTTTCTGTCATGCGAAGCGCTGGCACGCTCACAACCATCTGCATTTCTGCGTTTTGGCTTGCCTTGGGTTCAGGGGCAGGGGCCGTGACTTTGTTTGCCCAGACCGCCTCTCCGGTTTCGGCGACTCAAACGGCTCTCGCCAATCAGCCGGCATCGACAGGGGAACCGTGGCGCCTGGTGCCTCCGCCGCAAGTCTCAGTCGTGCTCGCGCGCGACGGCGCAATTATCGGAGAAATCGGCAAGGAAAAACGGTTGAGCGTTTCAATTCGCACGCTCCCCAAGTACTTGCCACAGGCATTTGTCGCAGTGGAAGACAAGCGTTTCTATCAACATGACGGCGTTGACCTGGTCGGCGTGGCCGGCGCCATCAAAGGCAAACTGATGGGCGCGAATCGCGGCGGTGCGAGCACGATTACGCAGCAACTCGTAGGTAACATGCACCCCGATATTATTGATCGCCGGGAAAATTCAGGAGTTGCCGGAATTGATCGCAAGTTGCGCGAACAAACGGCCGCGCGCGAAATGGAGCGGCACTACAACAAAGAGCAAATTCTCGAAGCGTACCTGAACCAGATTTCATTTGGTCGCGGTTGGTACGGTGTGGAACTCGCAGCACAACACTACTACGGCAAAAGCGCGTCGGAAGTCACGCTGTCCGAAGCCGCATCGCTGGCGGCCATGCCCAAAAGTGCCGTGTTGTACGACCCCATTCGGAACCCCGCGCGCGCATTGCAACGGCGCAACCTGATTCTCGATTTGATGGCAACTCAGGGCTTCATTACGGTTGCGCAAGCAGGAGAAGCAAAACGCGACCCAATAAAGACCGCGCCAGATTTAAGTCGCACGCAAGCGCAGTGGATTAACGACATCGTGCGTGTGCAATCCGAGCGCGCAGGTGTGCCCGTAAGCCAGGGTGGATTTCGCATCCAAACCACTATCGACGCTGCATTGCAAGTAAGCATGCAACAGGCGTTGAACGACGGGGTGCGTGACGTTGAATTGCGGCCGGGGTTCAGGCACGCATCGTGCGCGCCTGTCGCCACAGCAACGGTGAAAGTGGTGGAGAAAACAGCGCCGAATCCTGCGTCAGCGCCGACGAATTGTCTCGAAGGCGCGGCGGTCGCGCTCGACCCGACGAACGGTGAAGTGCGCGCTCTCGTTGGTGGGCGCGACTACGTGCACTCGTCGTTCAATCGGGCAATTGATGGCAATCGCCAACCGGGATCGACATTCAAGGCGTTTGTGTACGCCGCCGCAATTAATGAAGGGATGACCGCCAACGCCCTGGTGCAAGACACCGCATTGCGCGTGAAGCTCGACAACGGCAAGTTCTATTCACCTGACAATTCCGACAATCTATTTCTTGGCCAGCTGACCATGCGCGATGCACTGGCCAAGTCGCGCAATCCGGTTGCGGTGCAACTGGCGTTGACTGTCGGTATGGATTCCGTCATCGCGCTTGCGCATCGCAGTGGGCTTCGATCGGCTATCGCACCGTATCCATCAAGTGCATTGGGCGCGTCGGTTGTGCAGCCCCTCGATTTTGTGGCGGCGTACGCGACCTTTGATAACGGCGGGCTCGCGGTGGCACCAAAGTTCATCATCCGCATTACCGATCGCGCGGGTAGTGTTGTGTTCACGCCGCCCGCTGCGCCACCGCAACCGGCACTTGATCCGCGCGTGGCGTTCATCATGCGCGACATGCTGCGTGACGTTGTGGAACGCGGCACTGCGACGGCCATTCGCAAAGTTGTACCGTCGCGCGTTGTTGTCGCTGGAAAAACCGGCACGACAAACGACAATTCCGACGTGTGGTTTGTTGGAATGACCCCTGAGCTCGTCACCGGTGTGTGGATGGGGTTTGATCGCCCTCAGACCATTGCTGCAGGTGCTGTTGGTGGCACGCTTGCCGCGCCAATTGCCGCGCAGATTATTGCGTCGTACTACCAGAACCGCCCGAGTGGTACGTGGACGGCGCCTCCCGGGCTGGTGAGCGCGGAGCTGGATCGTTCTACAGGAAAGGTGGCGACTCTCGCAACGCCGGTGGATAAGCGTTACACCGAGTGGTTTCTGGAAGGCACAGAGCCCGGCGCGCACGGTTGGCCGTGGTCGTTATTCCGGAATGGTCCGATTTTGTATTGAGTTGCGTGGAATATTATTCGAGCTAATTGAAGATTGTGTGATTCGTGCAAGTGCCACTAACAACGCGCTCCAAAATTGACAGTGCGCGACTTACCGTTCGCGTCAATAAATGAAAGTTCACTAATGAGATGTTCGTCTGCGCAAAGCTTGTCCACTCACAGGTGCGTATTGTCCCCCCGTAGTCTTACTTATGTCACGATAATGTGACATTATTGGCGCACTTGGCCGATGATACGATCTCTGCATCACCGCATATGCACACTTGCTGTCGTGTAAGTGGTCGTTTCACGGAGTTCGATCCCTCCGTTCCGCTTCAGTTGTTGCTCCCTCCCCGAGGCAGCGATTGAACCCCCCGCAGGCTCATTACCACAACCCGGTACAGTGGATGATGAAAAGACCAATACGAACAGTGTTGATCGGCACGTTTCTGTTTGCAGCGCAGGTGCATGCGCAGCAAAAACTCGTGACCGGCAAAATTTCCGGTG
>JBDUAX010000055.1:0-14632 GCA_040004455.1 Gemmatimonadaceae bacterium | reverse complement strand
ATCGATTCCAGTTGTTGGTGATTTCGAACGGGTACTCGGCGCACCCGTTTTGCTAATGGGCTTTGGTTTGCCCGGTGAAAACGCGCACGCACCCAACGAGTGGATCAGTGTCGAGAACTATCGACTCGGCACACGCGCCGCCGCGACACTATTTGACGAATACGCAACAGCTGCACGCGCCTGACAGGCGCGTGCAGTAGCAATTAAAACTGCGTGAGGACGCGGTAGGCTTCGTCGTCAAATTCAGCCTTGTCAGACGCACGACGCATTTGCGCAGTATTTTCGAGATAGCTGCGATTCCGCGCATACGCAACGGCTGGCACGTGTGAGATGGATTGCACTTCGCTGGTGAAAATCGAAACTCCATCCACCGTGAATTGTGATGCGAGATCGTGCATTTCGTTGGCTTGTGCCGACAGTTCCGCCGCCGCACTTGCTGATTCTTCTGCGTTCGCCGCCGTGCGCTGCGTGAGTGAACCAATCTGCGTCATCGCACCGGACACCTCCGCGAGCTCTTTTTCCTGTTCTCGCGCGCCATTCGCAATGCTCGTCATCATCTCCGAGGCGTGCTGAACTCCGCCACGAATTTCTTCGAGTCGTTTGCGCACGGCTTCGTTGAGTTTCACCCCGGCTTCGGTTTTGATCACCGATTCCTCAATAAGCACCGACGTATTGCGCGCCGCGCCGGCTGCCCGCATTGCCAATGCGCGCACTTCGTCAGCCACCACTGCAAATCCGCGTCCTGCGTCACCGGCACGCGCGGCTTCCACTGCGGCGTTGAGCGCCAGCAAATTGGTTTGGAATGCAATTTCGTCAATCGTTTTCACGATCTTTGCCGTGGCGTCGGCCGACGTCTTGATTTGCGCAACTGCTTCGGCCAATTGATCCATGCTCTCCACGCCATGTTCGGTATCGCGATGCGCGCGCTCCATCGCTGAACGCGCATCTTCCGCATCGACCACACTCGCCTTTGTGCGCGCATCGACGTGTTTGATGCGATTGGAAACCTGGTCAATTGCACGCGCTTGTTCGGCCGCACCGCTCGCGAGTTCCTGACTGCCTGCCCCGATCTGCGTTGATGCAGCGCTCACTTGAACAATTGCAGTGCTCAATGAAGCGAAGACCTCCGAAATATTCTCCAGTGCGGAATTCAGTGAATGCTTGATGGCCGCATGATCACCGTGATACTTGCCTTCAATACGCGCCGTTAAATCGCGCTGCGCAACACGCTCCAGCACTCGCTGCGCGTCCGTAATTGGCTCAAGCACGGTATCGAGCATTGAGTTCATGCCGGAAATAAGTTCTGCGTACGCGCCTTTGAATTTCTGCGGGTGTCCGCGCGTTGATAGTTGTCCAAGCTTGCCCGCTTCAATCAGCGCCTGCGCTTCGCCTACAATTCCCTGCAAGGTTTCCGACGCGCGATTCATGTTGCGCGAAAGCACATCATGTTCCGAACGCGGTTCGACTTTCGCGGAGAGATCTCCGGCGGCGAGTCGATCGGCCGCGTGCGCAATGCTCCGTATGTATTGCACCATGTCACGAAACGCGTTCGCGACCTCACCAATTTCATCCTTCGTTTCAACTTCGATTTGTTGTTCAATGCGACCGCTGGCGATTTCGGTGGCAGCACTCGACAACATTTTGAGCGCGCCAATAACGCTTCGCATCGTGGTCAGCGCCAACACAGCCAGCACGGCGAGAAAAATGACCAGCACGCCAACTGTAGTCCATTGCGCCGTACTTTGCAGCGAGTTCGCGTGGGCAAACGCTTCACCAATGTGCTGACCATTCGCCAACGATTGTTTTCTGAGTACTACCGCAAGAGCATCGTGTGCCTGTTTTACACGACCCCCCGCGAGCAAATCCCCCAACGATCCGGAAATGAGACGTCGGCTATTTGCCTTCGCTTCGGCGGCGTACTCTGAGAACTGATTGGCAATTTTTGCGACACCGGCCGAATCCATTACCGGGTCGCGCATCAATTGCGTTGCGTTGGTCGCAAACGACTTGACGAGCGAGTCGGCCGTCGTGATTGCCGCGCTGTCGCTCACCCCCACCGCATCACGCAATGCGCGGCCGTACGCCTCCAACTTGATCTCCATGCTGCGGCTCAACTCGAGCGCAGGTGAGTATCCGGTCTCGATCATCGCCAACTCACTGTGCGCCTTTCTGCCGAATCCGACCGTGACGGCCAGTGTCACCACGAAACCCAATCCGGCGACTACCGGAAGGGCGAGAATTTTCGACGAAAATGTCAAAGATCGAAACATTGCTTGGCGCGTGAGAGGGGCTGGCGGGCAGACCAGTGTGGGTATCGACCTGTGCGATGGCGTCCTTGAATGCTTTCATCTCAAAAGTGCCAATTTCTGGACACAATTCCTTAAATTGTTGCCGACATCATAGCGGTGGCATACACGGTGCCGCCGCTGGCGACACAGGAGTCACGTTGAACGAGGAGTTTCCATGTCGCATTCGAGCAAAGCGTTGAACCCACAATCAATTCCAACATCAGGTCTTGATCGCGAGTCGGCAATCGCTCTCATAGCGGCCTCGGGTGACCTCGCTCTCGTCGTCGACAATACGGGTATCATTCGCGATGTCACGACAAACGATGCTGGCGAATCGGCCCGAGAGGAGTCCGCGCATTGGGTTGGAAGGGCTTGGATTGACATTGTTACCGCCGAGTCGCGCGGAAGGGTTGAAGCGCTGTTGCGTGACGTCGCCGCTACTGGAGTTTCCAGCCGTCGTCAAGTCGATCACCTCACCGCTGACGGCCCGGATCTTCCCGTTGCTTATACGGCTGTTCGGGTTGGAACGGGAGAAAGCAGTCGAATCGTTGCAGTCGGACGCGACATGCGCGCAATTGCGTCGCTCCAACAACGTCTCGTCGAAACCCAACAGGCACTTGAGCGCGACTATTGGCGACTACGTCACGTAGAAACGCGCTATCGTTTGTTGTTTCAGGTTTCATCCGATGCAATTCTGATCGTTGATGCTGGTAACCGTCGCATCGTCGAGGCGAACGATGCGGCCGCGCGATTGTTTGACAGAAATATCGACAAACTCGTTGGTCGCGTATTCCCAATTGGCGTTGAACCATCTGCCGAAGTTGCACTGGAAGAAGCCCTTGCAAGCGCGCGAACCGCCGGACGCTCTGGCACCGTCGAAACGCGTCTGGCCAACGGCGGCGCAGCCGTCGAAGTGTCCGTCTCGTGTTTCCGGCAGGATGCAGTTTCACTCTTCCTCGTTCGCTTCACGGTACCAGGGCAAATTTTTTCACCGGATGCCGAACGCGGCGCCGAAGTCACTCAGTTGTTGGCGAACACTCCCGATGGTTTTGTTGTGACCGACAACGAGGGTCGTGTTATCTCGGCGAATCGCGCATTCCTCGATTTCGTGCAGCTGGGCGGTGAACAACAAGCGCACGGTCGTTTGATCAGCGAATGGATTGGTCGCCCCGGTGCCGACCTTGGCGTGTTCCTCACCACGCTTCGCAAACATGGGGCAGTGCGACTGATGGCAACTGCCGTGCGCGGCGAACAAGGCGGCTTGGCCGAGGCAGAAATTTCAGTCGCCGCTGCACCAGCAAATCATCCGCATTGCATTGGATTTATTCTGCGCGATGTTGGACGCCGCGTGGCTCACGGCCCTCAGGGTGCGCGCGATTTGACGTTGGCGGTAGGACAGCTCACATCATTGGTTGGCAAAGTTGCGTTGCGTGATTTGCTGCGCGACACATCAGACCTCGTTGAACGTCACTTTATCGAGGCCGCGTTGGAACTCACAGACGACAACCGAACTGCGGCAGCAGAAGTGCTGGGTCTCAGTCGCCAAAGCCTCTATGTAAAAATGCGGCGACACCAGTTGGCCGCGGGCACCGAGGCCGAAACGCCCCAAGCAGGGTGAGCAAACCTGCCGGTTCCCATATTTTGATCGCCGATGAGCCATAACGCCCTGCACCCGCCATTTGGTGCGGCCGATCTCACAAACTGCGAACGCGAACTCATTCACCTTGCTGGTTCCATTCAGCCGCAGGGAGTGCTTATTGTGTTGCGCGAGCCGGATTTGTCGGTCACGCAAGCAAGCTTGAACGCGGTCGATGTTTTGGGCGTCGAGCACGCAGCGTTACTCGGATTGAAGATCTCGGCGCTCGGTGGTGATTTGGCCGACCACGTTTCGAGATTGATCAAGGGGAATCTCCTGACTATGCCGACGCCCATTTGCTGTCGCATAAAAAGCACCGGCGAAAGTCGTGCGCTCGAAGGAATGCTGCATCGACAGCCGCGCAGTGGCGTCATTCTCGAATTGCAAGTCGCTTCACGCGAAGACAACGACAAGTTGAAAAACCTTCCGCACACATTGGCGGAATCCGTAGAACGAATTACCGCTGCGATGGAATTGCAGGAGCTCGGTAACGAAGTTGTTCGTTGCGTACGCGAATTAACCGGGTATGATCGCGTTATGGTCTATCAGTTCGATGCCGATGGCCATGGCGAAGTGGTCGCCGAAGCACGCAAAGACAGCCTGGAACCGTTTCTCGGCCAGCACTACCCGGCATCGGATGTTCCGCAGCGCGCGCGCGAACTGTACATGCGAAACCGCGTGCGAGTGTTGGTTGATGTGCACTACACGCCCGTGCCAATTGTGCCACGACATTCGGCGCAGACGGGCGAAGATCTCGACATGTCGTTATGCGGGCTTCGCAGCATGTCACCGCTGCACTTGCAATATTTGCAAAACATGGGCGTGACGGCAACACTCGTGAC
Organism: Gemmatimonadaceae bacterium; assembly: GCA_040004455.1. Lineage (GTDB taxonomy): Bacteria > Gemmatimonadota > Gemmatimonadetes > Gemmatimonadales > Gemmatimonadaceae > Gemmatimonas. The sequence continues at coordinate 9,866 of JBDUAX010000055.1, read as the reverse complement.
GTCACTGGTGCGAGATGGGCGGCTGTGGGGATTGATCGCATGCCACCATTACTCCGCTAAAACTGTCGCAAGCGAAACGCGCGCGGCGTGTGAGCTCCTTTCAGAAATTGTTTCAACTCGAATTTCGGCGCTCGAGAATCGCGCGCAAATACGCGCAGAGCTATTCGTGCGCGATCTCGAACAGCGACTGGTTCGTTCGGCTACGGAAACGGGCGATTGGCGCGGCGCGTTGTTCGACGATCCAACTGAAAAAATCCTGACGCCGCTCGACGCCATGGGAGCCGTGCTTTTCTATCAGGGGGAGATTCTGACAGCGGGTTCGACACCGTCGGAAACAGAGCTGCGCGCCTTCAATGCTTGGCTCGTGAAAAATGTTCGCGAGGGTTTGCTGCAAACATCATCGTTGCAGAAATTGGACGCAGACGTCACCGCGATGGCCGCGCAAGCAACGGGCGTTCTGGCAATCGAGCTTTCCAAACGCGACGGCGAATATCTGGTGTGGTTCCGCCCCGAACAACTTCGAACCGTGACGTGGGCGGGCAATCCGGAAAAGCCCGTTGACGTTGGAAGCGATCCGCGTGATTTGTCACCACGTCGTTCGTTTGCTGCGTGGAGTGAACTGGTTCGCGATACCGCGAAGCAGTGGTCGCCCACAGACATTGCAATGGCGACGGCTATTCGCGGATCGCTGGTCGACATGATCTTGCAAATGCGCGCCCTGCGTGCGCTGATCGCTGAAAAGCACGCTACATCAACGTTGAGCGTCATCGAAGCGGCCGGCGAGCCAATGATTCTGGCCGACGGCGACGGTAAAGTGTTGATCGTGAACGATGCGTTTCATCGGCTCGTTGAGCGGCCGCTCCACCATATTCGCGCACTCGAAGACTTGCTTGCGCTAAGTCTCGATCAATCGCGTATGCGCGAAATTCTGCAACGCGTGAACATTGCTCGCCAACCGTGGCGCGGTGAACTGCGACTCACCCACGGAGCAAGTGGAGAAATTCCAGTTGCTGTGCGCGCTGATCCCGTGCCCGGGCTGCGTGGCGATGTGCTGGGGTACATTCTCATTTTCACCGACTTACGCCAGCAGCGCGAAGCTCGCGCCGCTCGCGCCCGATTGGAACGCGCAATTGCCGAATCACACGTAGAGGCGCCGCTCGGTCCGGTCGCAGCAATGCTGACACAGGATTTCGATCAATTGTTGTCGGCAATTCTCGCGAACGCGAGCGCTGCAATCATGCAAATCACCGACTCCTCGGCCGAAGCGTCGACCGGCTCGTTGCTGCGAGAACTGGAAGGCGCCACGCGACGCGCTGCCGAACTTACTGCGCAAATTCTTGGCACGGTTTCGCGCAATCGCCAACAGATATAACTCGTGGGTTACTCCGTGGGTACGCCTGGTTCGAGTTCGCTGAAAATCTGTGCATGCAACTCGTAACCGCGCTTCGCTTCATTCACTAAAGCATCAGCGCCGGCCGCTGATTCCGGAATTGCATCAATGGCCTCGCGAAAGGAAACCTTGAACGCACCCAAATCACCAAGGTTCGTGAACTCGTAGAAGGTCGTTGCACCCTTCACATCGGCAAAAGTCTGTTCGACAACGCGTTTGATAATTTGCCCCCCATACAAATCGCCGAGGTAGCGCAGATAGGCATGCGCGAATAGCAGGCCCGGTGATGCGGCCCCTATTTCGTGCAAATGTGCAACGTAAGCCAGCGTTGACGGCTTTATGTCGGCCGTCTGAAATTCGCCGAATGCTGCGATGTCATGCTGTAATGATGGGAAGCGACGAAGGGAATTCCAGTCAACTTGGCGTAGCGCGACGTGCTCTCGATGCAAATCAAGTTCTGATTCCAGCGCCTCATACAGCGCCGCCAGGTTTTGCAAAAGAGCAACGTATTTTTCGCGAGAGATTTTCCCGCGCAACAAACTGCGCATAACTCCGCTCCGTTCGGCGGCCGTGTGCGCGTCTTTCGTGTCAGATCGCAACCGATGCGATAATGGCGTAGTCATGAATCCCTTATTTGCGTTTGCGAACGGTCCAAATTTGCCAAATTGCAAATATCAGAACGGCGGTAAATGGCACGATGATATCGAGTTTACTCAATGCGCCGATCCACTAGTTGTTGGCCACGCGAGATCAACAACCACCGGCAAGTGATCGGATAAATATCCGTGTCCATTTTTTATTCGAAGCGGCCTCGGGCCCGCATTGGTCGTCAGCACGTGATCAATTCGAATGTTCAACCATGGACCCTCGCGCTTACTCCAGCCGAATCCATTCCCTTTGTCTTCGAATGCGTCGTGGTACTGACTCCAGAAATCCTGAAAAATCGTGCTCTCCACGGGCATGTTGAAATCACCCGCAATTACGAGCGGCGTGGTCCTGGAACTGGATGACCAAAAACTCGCGCGCTGCGATTCCGCACGCCGAATAGCGGCGTTGCGCTCGAATCGAAGGTCGTTCGACGCCGATGCGAACTCGGGTTTGTTCGCAAGCTGCCTGCGAACGAAAGTCGGATCGTAGCCGAAATGTTCTTCTTCTCCTAACACCGTTTGCAGGCCACGCCGAGCCGTTTCCAAATGCAAATTCACAAGCACCAATGGACCGCGTGGCGTGGCAATGTAGGTTCGCATCACGAGCCCGCTTCCGCCAAATCCTTCCTTTCTTTCAACAGCGAAGTCCTCGCGTGGCATAAGATCCACCGCACTAATGGGCCAGCGACTGCCTGTACAAAGCGAGCCATGTCGTGCCGCGTGCCATCCCGGCAACGAATCAAGTGCCAACCACAGCGCCGCATCACATTCCTGAAACGTGACAACATCGGGCGCCTCATCTCGTATGAATGTTTGCAGCTCCTTGGCGAGTCGAGCTCCGCCCGCGACGTTGAACGTCACCAGACGAAATGTGCCGGGGGTTGGCAGCACTGGAAATGATGCAAAAAGTGTTGCCGGTGTGATGCGCGCACCCATGAACGGAAACACGCAAATCAGACCTGCGAGTGCCAGAGGTAGCAGGAGCCGTCGTGATACGACAATCGCAGAGGGAACGAGTAAGAGCATCGGCAGCAACGCAACCCAACGCGGGCCATACGCAATTACCGTGGCTAACAGCGTTTCCTCCGACAGATAGCGAATCACAATCCACAGCAGAGTTACGCTTGCGAGGTATCCCCACGAAAGGAAAGCAGCGGCGCGTTCATTGCGACTTCCGTCAAAGAGCAGGCGAAATGTGGACGCAACAAAAATGATCGCGTCATGCAACACACGCCCGAATTTGCTGGTGCCCTGATAAACGGGAGCTCGATATCCTGAGCGCCGGCGTTTCACTGTTTTGTGAGATTTTTTTGGAGCCGGATCAATCATTCGCTGCGTTTCAGCGCGCGCGGATTCCGCAGGTCGTTCCACTTTGACTTTACGTCCACACTTGCACGGCAACAATCGACCGATGTGTGCGTCGCTCGTGTGATACTCAATACCACACGCACATCGCACCGTGAACTCCGGACGATGTGCGTTGGATGGTTGCATCACGGTTTGCTCACCCGTTCTCTACGATCAGAGACCGTCCAGCAACGAATCGTTGTTGGGTGTCGCCGCAATGCGTTTGATAAGCCACTCCATGCCGGCTTGCGGTGGCAGTTGATGCAAACCGCGCCGCAACAGATACACTTTCTCGAGTTGATCGGGGCGGAAGAGCTTTTCTTCCCGACGCGTTCCACTCACGGCGATGTCGAAGGCGGGGAACACGCGACGATCGGCCAGACTGCGATCGAGTTTGATTTCGCAGTTTCCAGTGCCCTTGAACTCTTCGAAAATGATGTCGTCCATGCGCGAGCCGGTTTCAACCAGCGCCGTGGAGATGATGGTCAGTGAACCACCACCGTGTTGCGGCGCAATCATGCGTGCCGAGCCAAAAAACGCTTTTGGCTTCTGCATTGCGTTCGAATCGAGACCGCCGGACATCGTGCGGCCAGTGCCGCGTTCGACCGTGTTGAATGCGCGAGCAAGGCGAGTAATGGAATCGAGCACGATGACAACATCTTTGCCCAGTTCGACCATTCGACGTGCTCGTTCCTGCACCATTTCAGCTACTTCAACGTGACGTTTGGCAGGCATGTCGAAGCTTGATGCCACAACTTCTCCGTAGCCCCACTCCACCATTTCACTGACCTCTTCCGGGCGTTCATCAACAAGCAGAATGAGTAACCCTGCTTGCGGATGATTTACTGCCACACCTTCGACAATCGCCTGCAGCAACGTTGTCTTACCAGCGCGTGCCGGAGCAACAATCAGCGCCCGCTGCCCATATCCGATTGGCGCAATGAGATCGATCGCACGCCGAGTCAGTTCGGGACCAACCTTTGCTGGCCGGCCCGTTTCGAGCGTGAGTTTGCGGTCTGGGTACGACGCCGTAAGTGAATTGAATTCCGGACGCTTCTCCGCGACTTCTGGTGATCCGTCGTTGAGCGAAGTGATTTCAATAACCACGCTGCGCCCGCGATGATCCCGGCCAAACGTACATTCAACTTTGTCACCGCGGCGCAGCGCGTGATTGCGAACAAGCGCCGGCGGAACAAACGGATCGGTTGGTTCCGGCAAGTAGCTGTTGACGTGAAGGCGCAGGAAGCCGCCTTCCCGCGCGATGTCGATCCAGCCGGTCAGATTGCCTTCAACAACGAGAGGAGTTTGCGGGGCACGCTCCGGTTCGCGTGGACGCTCGCGTTCCGGCGGAGGACCGGTCGGCGCATCCATGTCGTCGCGCCCGCGAAAACGGCTGCGTCCACGACGGCCGTTCTTGCGCAGGTTGTTGGTGCGATCGCCGCCACCGCCACCGTTGTTGCGATCGGGGCGATCACTACGGTCGTTGCGTTCGGGACGGGCATTCCGGTCCGGGCGCTCGTTGCGATCGTACCGAGGAGGAGGTGGCGGAGGGGGCGCGGCTGGCTGAGTTCCATACGGAACGCCGTATGAAGACGGGCGCGGTGGCCGTTCGTTAAAAGACGATGATCGCAGCACTGGCCGCTCGTCGTCGTTCATTGGCCGCGCAGGACTTTCAGACGCCGGCGGCGGTGATGGAGGCGATGGCTGCGGAGGTGCCACCGGCGGCGAATAACTCGCGGCTGATTCTCCCTCGGGACCATCACTGTATGGATTGGGTTCCCCATTTGCATCGGGGCTTTGGCGAGAGCGCGTAGCGCGCCCCCGACGGGCTGGACGTTTTCGTTCGTTCATGCAAGAAACTGCGTTGAAGCGTGGGGCACACGCCGACCGGGCGTGGCGCGGAGCAACGGCGCAATTGGCCGTTGGCCGTACAAGTGGGCACATCCACTGGCGTGGATCCCAAATCGCGCAGAGCGCGACAGATCAATGCTGACTGCTTTTTTGGACTTGGATCAGTGGTGCATGTCGGGCTCGACGAAGCGAGCCTGATTGCACTTACGGAGGGCGGGCGACTTCAGAACCGTCGCTTCCAGCGGGCTTGCAATGCATTCGCCGCCAGACCTCAACTCTTGACTGCTGAAAGTATTACGACGAACGGCCGCGCGCGCAACCCGCGATTCAAACGTTAACGCGTGAGAAATGTCCCAGTGTCGAAGTCGTGACGCTAACTTCACATAATATGATAGCTCCTCCACACGATCTGGCCGCGGCTCTGGCAGAAGCCGTTGGCCTGTATGAGGCCACCGGCAACATGGGTGCGCTAATGCAGCGCCTGCACCAACTCCGGGACGGCGTCATGCCCGACGCCCTCGTCGCCGCAGCCGAACCCTGGCTCCACATGCCCGAAGTCGCCGGCCCACTTTACGAACGCATCGTTGAGGACCAACCCAGGAACGCCCGCGCCATGGTGATTCTTGGCAACGCGTATTGGCTATCCGGTCGCGGACCGGAATTGGTTGGCGACCTGGCCACGCGCGCGCTGAGCGTTGACGCTCAAAATCGCGGCGCCTGGCATTTGTGGGCCCTCACCGAAGGAAATCCGCGCGATCGCACGCAGCGGTGGATGCAGGTTTCCCAGCGCTTTCCAGCGGATCAACTCGCCAAAGCAGCGCTCGCCGATAACGCCGCTTCACTTGCGGGCGCCGAACAAGATCGCGAAGCATTGCAAATCGCCATCGCGACTTATGCGGAGTTGCGTGAGTTATCAACGAATCCTGAACAGCAGGCGGCGTTGGACAAAGCACTCACAACACTGCGCGCCTGGAAATTCTAGTCATGTAGCTGCACAATTATTTTGGTGGTCGCGCGATGGTGTTTGGATTTCCGTCCGACACGTAGCGCGCCATCGGACCAGATTTGTCCAATTCATCCAATGTTGGTTTCAACTTGGTGCCCCCCTGCAATGGAACGCGCGGCAATGACAGCGGATTGAATTGCGGGTCATACGGACTGCGCGCGGGTCCACCCGCGACTTCAAAAATCGCTTCGTTCTTGTATTTCAATTCGCGTTTCCCCTTCTTGTCGTACCAGCTTCCACTCACTGCCAATGCACGATTTTTTGGCCACAAACCATAGGGCAACGCGAATCCGCGAATATGGTAACCGGGCATTGCAGAATCGATCGCGACAGCGCCCCGCGCGAGCTGCTCCTGCACAACAGCGTCGGAATACTTGTTCAGCATCGCGTGCCACAATGTGTGATTGCACAAATCAAAACCCTGCGCCGCGAGATACTGCACCTTCTGAAAGCGCCATGCGGACTTCTGTCCGTCAATTCCTTTTTCACCAAAGAACGCGTGCCCAACGGCCGCCGCCGGCAGCATGCAAAACGCGCCGCGCGGTTTCCAGTCAGGATGCTTGCTGATGAAGTCCATCAAAATGCCAATCGCACTGCGCGGATCGATGGTCAACCGGCCGCTGCTTTCGATGTAACTGAATTGGCTGGGTGACGCGTCGTCGAACGTGAAGAGCACCGGTGACTTGCCGGCGGGAATATCAATCTTCCGGTCGAGATAATCGCCAAGGCTGATGGGCACGTAGCCGCGTTCATGCAGCTCCGTGAGCTCAGCCAGAAATCGCTCCCGCGACACTTTGTAGGAGCCGTCGGCATCCACAACCTGGTGCCACTCGATAATTGGAATGCGCCCCAACTCATTCGGCACGCGCCGTGTGTCGCTCGTCGCAGCATTTCCCGCTTTCGGTGGCGATCCTGTCGCCGCCCGAGGCTTGTCACTAGCCGCGGCACCGCCACGTACGGAAGTCGTTGGCTGATGCGGGCCGAACTTGCCAGACACCGCTCTCGCGGCTTTGGACGACTGCGCAAACAGCGGTGAAGTCAGAACCGACGCGCCCAGCAGGGATGCCACGCAACGAAGTATGCGGAACGAAGGTCGAGCGGTGAAACGAAGCATCATGTAATGGTGTCGAACGGAGTGACGATGACCAACCCGCCGCAAAATAGCGACTCGAGCAACTGCGCCGACCTGAACGGTGCGACTTCGGTCGTCGCACCCAAATCGCGGTGGCGATGGATTCCGCGATTCCGGATGAGGGGCGGGCCAAAATGGTCCAAGGGGAAGAAAATTGCAGTTTTGCTGGTTCTCACCATCGGTATTACCCTGCCGACGACCTGGTGGACCACCTGCGGATACGACGGCTGTCCGTCCACGGCAGAGCTTCGTGCCTGGCGCCCGACTGAGGGAGGTGCCGTGCTTGATAAGAATGGTCTGCTACTCGGTCCACTCGTAATCGTCAAGCGCACCAACATTTCACTCTCGCGAGTTCCAGTCATAGTTCGTAACGCGTTCATCGCGGTTGAAGATCGTCGCTTTCGCCAACACCACGGCGTCGATTGGCGCGGTGTTGGTCGTGCAATGTTTGCGAACTTGCGCGCCTTCGGGGTGCGCGAAGGTGCGAGCACCATCAGCATGCAGCTTGCGCGGAATGTGTTTTTGGTTGATCGCGCATCGGAGCGAACCTTCGGACGGAAATTCCTTGAGTGGCGCTTTGCAGGATTATTGGAAAGCGCACTAACCAAAGACCAAATCCTCGAGCGCTATCTGAACGCGATTTACCTGGGCAATGGCGTCTATGGCGTTGAAGGGGCGAGTCGGGACCTGTTTGGAAAGAGCGTGAGCGATGTGTCACTTGCGGAAGCGGCGATGCTCGCGGGTTTGCCCAAGGCTCCATCGTCGTACTCGCCGCGCCATGACAAAGTGAAAGCGCGCGCGCGTCGCGACGTGGTGTTGTCGGTACTCGAGCGCGAGCACGTTGCAAATCGCGGCGCCATTGTGGCTGCGCACGCATATGACGTGAATGTGGTCGACGAGGAATGGAGTCCCGCGCGCAATAACGATTCGTGGGCGCTCGAAATGGCTCGCAATGCCATTGATTCGCTGCGGACGTTGCACGAGCTGCCCGCGAGTATTTCCAATGCCAATCTTGTCGTGCGCACTACGTTCGATCGAAAGGCTCAACGCGCTGCCGAACGAGCGGTGGCACACGGTGCAGCGCAAGTTGATAACGAACGCAACGGCGCCGCGAACACTCAGGGGGCGATGGTCGCGCTCGATCCGCAAACGGGAGCAATACTGGCACTGGTCGGCGGCCGACAAGTTGAGCGTCGTGGATTCAATCGCGCGCTTTTCGCGCGTCGTCAACCTGGATCGGCATTCAAACCGTTTGTGTATGCAGCGGCAATTCAGAAGGGATACACAACTGCAACGATGGTTGACGATGAGCCGGTGTCAATTGAAATCGGCAAGGACACGTGGTCGCCGTCGAATTTTGACGAAGAGTACGGAGGGCGCATGACTCTTCGGCAGGCGCTGACGCGTTCCGCCAATGCGGCGACTGTGCGGGTAAGCAGCGACATCGGTATTCCGCGCATTGCAACGCTCGCCGCGCAGATGGGCATTCGTAGTCCCCTACCACTCGTTCCCGCCCTCGCACTCGGCGCTGGTGAAGTTACTCCCCTTGAATTGACCACCGCCTACACTGCGTTCGGCAACGGTGGCAAACGCGTTACACCGCACTTGATGCTGAGCGTTGAAGATGCGTTTGGTCGGGTTCAGTGGCGTGCAAAGATGTCTTCGAGTACGCGAGTGCTCGATAGCAGCGATGCATTTCTCGTTACGTCGATGTTGCGAAGTGTCATTGATGAAGGAACCGGTCGCGCGGTGCGCAGCGCGGGAATTCGCGGGCCCGTTGCCGGAAAAACCGGAACGACAAATGATGGCGCAGACGTTTGGTTTGTTGGTTACACGCCCACAATTGTTGCCGCGATCTGGTTTGGCGCGGACACTCCGCAACCACTTGGAGGTTCAGCAACTGGTGGTCGTTTGGCCGCGCCCGCGTGGAGCGAGTTCGTGCAGAATGGTTGGCACAGTCCGGCGCGAGACACTGCGTGGCAGCCACCACCGTCGTTGCTTGTTCGACAAATCGATGTCGCGTCGGGAGAGCTGGCTGATTCCTGGTGCGGCGAGTCGCGCAAGGATTGGTTCAAGCCTGGTACCGAGCCCCATCAACGGTGTTCGGGCAACGCGCACGTTGCTGTGAACTACGGTCATTCGTTTGGGGACGAAGTTCGTAACGCAATTTCATCAGTTCCCGATCACGATATCAACGACGCGCTCGACGCCGTCATGCGGCAGCTGGGAAATTCGAAAATCACGCAGTCCATTGCGCGCAGTGTGAAGGAGAGTTTGAAGCGGGCGGCCGCGCAGCAACGTGATTCCAACAAGCGAATCCGTGCGCAAGAGTTGCTCATGCAGCAGCAGCAAATGCGTGATGCGCATCGACAAATGCAGCGAGACATGCAACGCAATCAGCAACGTGCGCAGCAGGAGGCGGAGCGTGACCTTTTGCGCGGAAACAATAATCGTCCGCATTAAATCCCCGCGTGGGGACGGGTTCACTGCGCA
>JBDUAX010000404.1:0-4309 GCA_040004455.1 Gemmatimonadaceae bacterium | reverse complement strand
GCGGATTTTCTGAACGCCCGCAACATCTCCGGATTGTCCGTTTCAGTGAAGCGCAACTCGCCGCACTCCTCCGGCTTCGCGTCGCTGTACTTCCCCAGACAATTGAATTCAGCAGTCAATACACTGCGCACGCCGACCGCGCGTCCGCTGTCATGAGGCGCGCCCAACGAAGACTGCGGCACGCCGGTGTTGTGAAAATGATTGTCAGTGAGCAACGGCCCGTTGTGGCAAGTCGCGCAGTTCGCTTTTCCGATGAAGAGTCGCAAACCTGACTCCTCGTCCGCACTCAACATTGTCGCCACTGTGTGCGGACGCCTCGCAAGTTCTTCCGCTACATACCGATCAAAGCGCGACGGTGTGAACTGAATGCGTCGTTCGTACGCCGCAATCGCCTTCCCGACGTTTGCGTATACTCGCGAAATGTCCATTTGTCGTACCGGTACAATACGCTTCCATGCGCGCGATCGAGCAGTATCCGCTACTGGTCCGGCGTGCGATGGCAGTTCACTGAGATCGGGAAGTGCTCCAAACACAGCTTGATAGGCGTCGCGATATTCTGCAGCGATTAAATGCGCGTATTGCAAACGATCACCGCCATGTTCGACCGCGCTCTCAAGCGGGCCGAGTGCCTGGCTCCACTGACTGTCCGCGCGACCATCCCAGAATTGCCACGGACTGTAAGCGGTGCCGGCAATTGGCATTGTACGTCGCCCAGCAACGCCCACGCCTTCGCCGAGCATGCGAGAGTCCTGGAATGACTTGTCGGGAATGTGGCAAGTTGCGCACGACACTTTACCGTTGCCGCTCAGGCGCGTGTCGAAGAACAACTGATGTCCGAGCGTTGCTGCCGCACTATCATCGGCGTAACGATTGGACGGATCTGATGGCAAATGCGGCAGGCTAGCCAGCGAAAGCGATAGCAACATCGCTTGTTGATCCTTACTCCATTTGCCACTCTCGTTAATCAGACGCGGCACGTATGCGCTGCTGCCTGCCGCGATCGCAGACGCGACCACTGCAAAAATGCTGATAGTGCGCACGTGAATTATCCTGGAGAATAAACGCACTTACAACTTCACGTTGAACACGAGCGTATCGACACCAATCACTGAACGCACGCGAAAGCGCAGTTCCCACCAACCGCCCATGTTGAACTTCATCCCTTCTATCAAATAGTTGCCGTCGCCGAGCTCGCGTGTCACCTGTGGCTTGGTAGGCAAGCCGTGCCCGTGTTGCGGCATACCGCCCCGGATTTCAATGTTTGCAGCCTGCACCGACGCACCGTTCGCGGCATCAACATGCAACGTCCATTTTTGCAACTTGCCAATAGGAATGGAATCACCGTCTGGCTTGATTGCGGCGCGATAGAGACCGGCTTGGCTCGAGCGGATCCGACCGTAATCCAGATTCGTCGGCGGCTTCATGGAGAACATGCAACCGGTCATTGCAAATGCAGACAGCGTTGCAATTAGCAGGAATTTCAAAGGCTTGGTAGTCATGGTAATCTCGCAAAGAGTTGATGAATGCAAAAAGCCACGTCGTGTTGACGTGGCCTCATGTTATTCCGCCTGGTGCGAGAATCGCTTGAACGCAGCGGCTGTCTTTTCCTGATTGTCAATGCAGCACCCATGGTCGATCGTATTTCAGAGCGCCGACCCGCTCTCGCCGGGCTCTTCATGCTCACGCAGGTTCTTCATAATGAATTCAACGAGCTGTTCCGCATGTGATTTCGGCAACGGGTCGGTCCACATGATCACCAGTGTCGCTTCGTATCGAATGGTGTCAGTATCGAGCTGAAAATGAACGCCATTCCATGTCAACGACACAATGCGAGTGCTGAGTCGCACCGGCATATCGAAACGCTCGGCAACACGCTTCAGATGTCTGCTTGACAATTTTGGTGCTGCGTCGACCATGAGAAAGTCCGCCTCGTGCACGGCGAGCTGAATGGCGATGGCGAAGCTCGCCTCATTGGCGCCGAGAACAATGACGTCGTAACGTTCAATGCGACGAACACGAGGCCTGAGATTGCGTGTTTGGAATGTCATGAATTGAGGATGATGCACTGCGCCGGCAACGCGCTTGAACGCACCGGCTATTGCGCGTCGCAAGCCAAGGTCTTCGGAAGCGATCAAAATGTCAGCCCTTCCGTTCAAGCGACTCGTGTTCGGTCACGCGAAGTTCCCTTCACTTGCCTCACTTGCGGTTCCACAACATCAACCAATACGACCATGATCGTTCCCACTGCGTCACGCGTTCTTCTGCTGTCTGTTCTCGTTGCTGCATCCAGCGCCGCGCAGGAAAAATCGGCGAGTCTGTCAGCAATTCAAATCCGCCCACAAGACGCACTGGGCCGCAACATTGGCACCAGTGTTGGAATTGCGGGCACGTACGCAATTCGCATTGGCACTAACGGCGTGTTTAGCATTCGCGCCGATGTTGGAGTCACCAGTTATGACGACGAATCACACAAGGCACGATTCGGTGGCGACATTGGTGGTCGCGTACAAGTCAATGTGAAGACCGACAACTACATCCTCCCAATGAGTTTGAGCGCAGAAGCAGCACGACCAACGGGCATAATTCGTCCATATGTCAGTGCTGGCGCTGGTGCTACAGCATTCTTCACTGAAAGTCGCATCGAGAGTACGACCGATCAACAGGCGATTGCAGCGACAAGCAATCACTCCGATGCCGCAGCGTCATGGGTTGCTGGTGGCGGTGTGTACATCTCCATCCGTTCCGTCGCTCTCGACATTGGCGTGCACTATGTCGGTGGCGGAAAGTCCGATTATCTCGCACGTGGCAGCATTGTTGATTTGCCAAATGGCGAAATCAAAATTTCACCACTGCACGGCACGACCAACTTCACGATGCTTCGCGTCGGCACGAGGTTCACACTATGAGCGCGCCAATTATCGTGGCGCTCGAGGCACGCGCAACCGAATGGGAAATCGCTCCAGAAAAAGGCGTTGAGGGTTGGGGTTACAATGGTCAGATTCCCGGCCCCACCATAAAAGCACGCGTTGGTGACACGCTCGTCATTCGTCTCAAGAACAGTCTGCCAGAGCCAACGACAATTCACTGGCACGGATTGCGCATTCAATCGGACATGGACGGCACTGACAGTGTGCAGCGCGCCGTAGCCCCAGGGGAAACATACGAATACCGTTTTGAGTTGCCGGATGCTGGCACGTTCTGGTACCACTCTCACATGAACGAAACTGAGCAGATGGAGCGCGGGCTTTACGGCGCCATGGTCGTGCGCGGCAGCGACGATCCGGTCGTTGATGACGATCGCGTTCTCGTACTCGATGACTTGATGCTCGATGGAGATGGTCAGATCGCAGCGTTTGGCGGTCTGTTGCAACGCCACAACGGCCGCATTGGCAACACTCGGCTCGTTAATGGATGCGTTGAGCCGGAGCTGTTGATGTCAGCGGGACATGTTGAACGCTGGCGTGTGGTGAACGCCGCGAGTGCTCGTTACGTGCGATTGTCTGTCGGCGGAAAACCGTTCCGTTTGCTCGCGACCGACGGCGGCTTTCTTGATACACCCGTCACGATGAACGAACTGTTGTTGGTGCCAGGTGAGCGTGCTGACATTCTGGTCGGCCCGTTCGCAGAAGGAGAAACGTTTTCTGTTGATTCCATCTCCACACCGCGAAACCCCGAACGTTTTGCATCGGTGCGCGTCGGACGCAGCGCACAATCAAGTGCGCGTATTCCAGCTCGTCTCAACGCCATTGAATCGCTGGTGCATGGAAATGCGCAAGCGAATCGCACTGTGCATTTTCAATCCAAGCTCACTGTGCGGCGAGGAATCGATTGGCTCGTAAACGACGAAATGCATCACCACGCACCTCCGGTCACCCTTGGCGAATTGCAGGTGTGGGACATCGTCAACGAAACGAGAATCGATCATCCATTTCATTTGCACGGATTCTTCTTTCAGGTTATCGAAGTCGCGGGTGTTGCGCCGCCATTCCGTGCCTGGCGAGATACTGTGAATGTGCAAGCAAGCCAAACGGTGCGCATTGCGTGGATGCCCGACGACCGACCAGGAGAGTGGATGTACCATTGCCACATTCTGGAGCATCACGCTGCAGGGATGATGGCGCACTTTCAGGTGCTGCGCGCTGGAGAACATGAACGAGTGATGGATAACCCACATCACGCCGCGCATCGATGACGCTTTCATCACTCTTTCACTCTCAAACAAGGAGCCTCACATGGGCTACGTAGTCGGAGCTTTGGTCGCATTGGCGGCGTGGGCGCTCGGCCGATATGCACGATTCGATAGAGATCG
>JBDUAX010000403.1:0-4313 GCA_040004455.1 Gemmatimonadaceae bacterium | reverse complement strand
GATGTTCCATGCCGAGGTACGGCGTTTCGATCAATTTGTAGCCGTCTTTGTACCAAGGGTAGGCACCAAACCATTTTTCGAAGCACGCCATCATCGGTTTCGCTTGCGCGAATTGCGCTTTCGCGGCGTCGAGATTGTACGAGAGCGGCCAGAAATCCATGGTCAGTTTGCCACCTTCACCTGCGTATTCTTCTGTGTAGTGCGCGTACGTACCGGCGTTAATTGAAATGCCGTACGGGTTGATTGGCTCGACAGCGAAATATTCAAACGTCGAATAGCCATCGGCTTCTTTCTTCGTGCTGCGCAAACGGCCGTTGGAAATATCGATCATCGGATCGGGGACGCTGATTGCAACGCGTTGACTATCGGGTTCGTCAGCGGTGTAGTCCTTAAGCGGCCACCACACGCTTGCACCCAAACCTTCGTTCGCCGTCGATACGAGCGCGTTGCCCTGTTTGTCAGTGCGCCAGATAAATCCGCCATCCCACGGCGGATTTTTTGCCTGACGCGGACGGCCGTGATAATAAACGGTGACAGTATTTACGTCGCCGATTTTTTGCGGTGCTGTTAGCGTCGCAAAAATTGTGTTTGTATCGCGGCGCGCCGTGAGAGTTTGTTTGTTCTGCGTGACGCTGTCGACGACCATTGGTTGTTGCAGGTCGATTTGAATCTCTTGCGACGGCTTGAGTACGCGATACGAGATGCCGTTGTATCCGCTGATTGTGCTGTCTTTAATGTTCACGCGTACGTGCAAATCGTAAAACGTCGCATCCCACCAGGAACGACCGGGGCCGTTGTTGCCGCGGAGCGAATCTGCGCGTGAGAAGCGACCGGAGCCCGTGGGTGGGTTGATACGTGTTGACTGTGCGGTGGCCGATGATGTGGCGACGGCGGCGAACGACAGCGCGGTGAGGAGTTTGCGCATTGAGATCACGGAGCAGGAAACGGCGGTGGCGTGGAGAGATGTACGGGTGAATCTAGGGATTGGATGGGGGGTTTGATGGTTTGATGGGGACAGGTTCATCAAAGTCAGTTTGATGAACCTGTCCCCATCAAACATCAAACCCTCAAAGTCAGTTTGATGAACCTGTCCCCATCAAACGGGTTCGACTCTGACCCCAACGGCCGTTAGGTTGGCGTATGGCCAACCTCGTCAGGGTCTCCATCGTTCAGGCGGAAGTCACCCCCACATTACACGAAGGGCTCGAGCGCACGGAGGCGCTCACCCGCGAAGCGTCGACAAACGGCGCGCAACTGGTCGTCTTTCCGGAAACATGGCTGCCGGGATATCCCGCGTGGCTCGACAGCACACGCGACGCCGCGGTGTGGGATCACGCCCCCGTCAAAGCGGAGTTCGCGCGTTACGCTGGCGAAAGCGTTGACGTGAAAGGTCATGGAGGTGCGGAGTTGTCGCGCATTGCGAAGTCATGTGGCGTAACGCTTGTGATTGGCGTGACGGAATCGGTCGCGCAAGGGTATGGACGCGGTACACTGTACAACTCGTTGCTCACGTACGGTCCCGATGGAGAATTGCTCAATCATCATCGCAAACTCGTGCCGACGTACACCGAACGATTAGTGTGGGGGCACGGTGACACGAATGGATTGAAAGCTGTCGACACGCCCGTCGGCCGCGTTGGTGGATTAGTGTGTTGGGAACATTGGATGCCGCTCGCACGACAAGCGCTGCACGTCAGTGGTGAAGACATTCACGTCGCCGTGTGGCCAACAGTGCATGAAATGCACCTGGTCATCAGCCGATCGTACGCGTTTGAAGGGCGATGCTTTGTATTGGCTGCGGGCTCACTCATGAGAGCCAGTGCAATGCCGGCCGAGATGGAACGGCATCCAGCGAAAGTGACGAGTCCCGATCAGTGGGTGCTGCGCGGTGGCTCGTGCATCATTGCTCCCAACGGCAAGATTATTGTGCCGCAAATATTCGACGACACGGCCATTCTGTACGCCGATCTTGATTTCTCCCAAATTCGCGGCGAACAGATGACACTGGATGTTGCTGGACATTACAGTCGCCCCGACGCGTTTGATTTTCGTGTCAACACACAAGCGAGGACGTGATGGGAAAGCACGACAAACGATTTGATTTGTACATCAGGAATTCCGCGGAATTTGCGCAGCCCATTCTCAAACACATTCGCGAAGTCATGCACGAAGCCTGTCCGGAGGTTGAGGAAACGATGAAATGGTCGTTCCCGCATTTCGATTATCAAGGCGTAATGGCCAGCATGGGCGCCTACAAGGCGCACGCCACGTTTGGATTCTGGAAAGGCTCGCTCATTGTTGGCTCGACGGAAAAATCGGCAGATGCTCACGGACAGTTTGGTCGATTGACCACGGTGAAGGACTTGCCGTCGAAGAAAGTGTTGACGGGTTACATAAAGCAGGCCATGATGTTGAACGAAGCGGGAGTAAAGGTCGTAAAGCCGGTGAAAACTGCTGCGAAGAAATCAACGACTGCTCCAAAACTTCCACCTGCATTCGCAGTGGCGCTCAACGCCAATCGGAAAGCCCTTGATTCATTCGATGCGTTCAGTCCGAGTCAGCGCACAGAGTACAGTTCGTGGATTGCCGACGCGAAAAGCGACGCCACGCGTGATCGTCGTTTGGAACAGGCATTGGAGTGGATCGCCGAAGGAAAATCTCGCCACTGGAAATATCAGAAGTGACCGATTCAAACAGCAGTGACGTAACACCTCCCAACTCGGCGTCGCCGGAGTCAAACGTTGAACAGGCAAAAGCGATAGCATCGACACCGGCTCTCGTGAAGTTGTCGGACACGCAAACGAGTATCGCGATGGCGCCTTCAAGTGCGCAACGCGATACGATTGTTGAACGACTGTCGCTCGCGTTTGCGGATGACGCAATTTCGATGGACGAATTCGACAAACGCGCGACGATGGTATACAGCGCGCTTACGATTGTCGACTTGCAAAAACTGGTGGCCGATTTACCAGGTGCTGCCGACCAGACGGATATCAAGCGAAGCGTCAGTGCGGGAGAGATGGCGACGTTTCCGCAGCAGGAATCCATTCGCACGGTTTTCGGCAACACGGAGCGCGGTGGTGCAATCAAGGTTCCGTTGCGTCTCAAGTTGCGAACGTTGTTTGGCAACACCGAACTGAATTATTCTCGCGCGACGTTTGCGCCCGGTGTTACCGAAATCGACGTGCGCTGTACGTTTGGCAATATCGAAATCACAGTGCCGCGCGGCGTGCGCGTGGAGCTGGCGTGCAGTGCGATTCTCGCGTCAGTGGGCTCGGATTCGCATAGCCGAGACCACAATGACGAAGAGATTGCGGCGCCGGGATTGCCGATTGTGAGGCTGGTCGGGCGCGCGCTGTTTGCGAACGTGGAAGTGCACGTGGCCTCAGCTGCCGATACCGGCGCGCGCTTTGGTACTGGACTCACTCGCGAATAGCGGCGAAGTTCAGTGAGCCCAGGTCCAGTCGGTTCCTCCCGCCCGCCTATCCAGCTAATACCGCCTGTCTCGTCTGCCAGTCTCGTTTTTCACCGCTTGAAGGAACCCGCCCATGTCATCTGACTATACCCGCCGCGATTTCGTCGGCGACTCCGCGAAAATTGCCGCTGGCATCATGATCGTTCCTCGTCACGTGTTGGGTGGCAAGGGGCATAAGGCGCCGAGTTCGAAGTTGAACATTGCTTGCGTTGGAATTGGCGGGCAGGGGATGAGCAATTTGGGCGCGCTGCTCGATGAAAACATTGTCGCCATTTGCGATGTTGATTTCGCGTACGTTGAGCGTTCGCTCGCGGGGAGAATTAATCCGCGCATTAACGCGAACACGCCGCCCGATCGCGCGGCCGCGCAGAAGGTCGAGGCCGAGAAATTCAAGAACGTGTACGAAAAAGCCGCGAAGTACTCGGACTATCGCGAAATGTTGGCGAAGCAAAAGGACATTGATGCCGTTGTGATTGCGACGCCTGATCACATGCATGCGGCCATTGCGAGTGCATGCATGCAAGCGGGCAAGCATGTGTACGTGCAGAAGCCGCTCACGTACAGCGTGTACGAAGCGCGTTTGTTGTCAAAATTGGCGACGGATAAAAAAGTTGTGACGCAAATGGGCAATCAAGGACATTCGCGTGAAGGCACGCGTCGCATCAAGGAAATTGTTGCGTCGGGAATACTTGGGCCGATTAAAGAAGTGCATGTGTGGACCGATCGTCCCGTGCGTTATTGGGCGCAGGGAATTCCGCGTCCGCAGAATGCGACGCAATTAGCGGCCGCGTATCAGCAGAGTTTGACCACCATGCCGCGCAATCCGGCGACCCCTGCG
>JBDUAX010000402.1:0-4322 GCA_040004455.1 Gemmatimonadaceae bacterium | reverse complement strand
TCGTTCGCAATGCTTGCAAGAAAGCGCGCACGAAGAGCTGGTGGTGGCGTCAGTTCTTCGGACGTACCAATGCGTTCAAGAACAGCGCGGAACTCTGCGACTTCGCCCGCCAGCTCAGTTGAATGCCTGAGCGCCGCTTCGAATGCGAATTTTTCATCGGCACTCAGCGCATCGAGCACGTAGGCCGGAGCCATATCGCGCAATTCATCCATGGAGAATTGGCTCATGAGAGCATCCCCGTGGGAGACATGCGCAACACATCCCGCAGCTTCAGCATGCCGAGTCTGATTCTGGTCTTGATAGTGCCGAGAGGCTCGCCAAGTTTTTCGGCGATTTCGGTGTGTGTAAGTCCTTCAAAGAACGCGAGCTCAATTGCGTGTCGTTGCTGTCCAGACAGCACGGCCATCGCAGAGGTCACGGCGGATGCGCGTTCATTCTGCTCAACAATGTCGGATGCACTGGCAGCGGCTCCAGCAACGGCAATTGGATCGTCACCCATGGAGCGGCTGGCCGCGTCGACGGCCTTTGTTCGACGTCCGCGAGCACGCACCACATCGAGCGCGCGCGTTCGTGCAATCGTAGTGAGCCAGCCGAGTACGGATCCGCGATCGGCTGAATAGGTCTTGGCGTTGTTCCAGGCTTGAGTGAACGCGTCAAGCACAACGTCTTCGGCATCGGCGCCTTCGCCAACAATGCGCACCGAGAGCGCAAACAAGACGCCACTGTGTCGATCGTACAGTTGAGCCGCAGCGCGCTGGTCGCCGCGCCCCATGGCCTCAATCAGTGCTGCGTCGTTGTTTGTTTGCGAGCCTGAAGCTGTCACAGGATGAACATAGGGACCGAAGCTCAGTTGCTGGCGCGAATTTGTGCGCGTTTCCGCACTACCGCCAACGTACAGTGTTCCAACGTACTGTGTCCCATCAAATGATGACAGGGCGAAGCCGGCCCAATTGGGCGCTAAAGTTGACGTGGGGGCGGCTAAGTATTCCATGGGCTCACCGGAACTACGCCGGTCGATTAGGTGCGGATTGGCGAGTTAACCGTTACCGGCCGAATGCTACCAGCCCGTTCCTTCGACGTGCGCCAGTTCACCCCGTAATTTGGTAAAGCTTTCATAGCGGGAACGGCTCACCTTACCCGCGTTGACCGCTTCGATAATTGCGCATCCTGGCTCAACCAGGTGCGTGCAATCGGCAAAACGACATTGTCCCAGCAGCGAACGGTATTCGGGAAAGCAGTGGTCGACGTCGCTGACGCTCAACCCCCAAAGGCCCACTTCGCGAAGGCCCGGGGTGTCCGCGACGAAACCATGACCACCCGGCAGTGGATAAAGAAGTGCACCAACTGTCGTGTGGCGCCCCTTGTTTACGCTTTCGCTGATTTCGGCGGTGCGAAGATTGAGCCCTGGAAAGAGCGCGTTCATGAGCGACGATTTGCCAACGCCCGAGGGTCCGGTGAGCGCAGATGTTTGTCCGTCGATATGTGTGCGCAGCTCTTCGAGCCCGGTGTTGTTCTTGACACTGGTGAAATGCAGCGGATACCCGGCTCGCGCGTAATCATCAAACTTCTCGTGCATCTCGGCGTCATTGGAAAGATCCATTTTGTTGATGACAATGCGTGATTTCAGATCGTTCGCTTCGGCAATAACGAGAAAACGATCAAGCATTTTCGGATGCGGCTCGGGATTCGCCGCGGCGAAAACAACTATGACTTGATCAACGTTGGCCACGAGCACGCGTTCACCACGTGCGCCACCCGGAGCACGGCGTGCGAGCTTTCCGCGACGCGGGTGAATGAGCGTGATTGACCAACCGTGCTCTGTGTCTTCGCGTTCGAGCGCGACGTTGTCGCCAACGGCAAGCTTGAGTGGCCGTTCGGAATCGCCACTGCCATCGCTGCGTCCCGATTGTTTTGGTGCGTCGTGTTTGAGTCGTCCCCGCAGCGACGATTCCACGGTTTCACCATTTGTCGTCAGCACTTGATACGTGCCGCCCGTGCCGCTGAGCACTACGCCTTCAGTACTGTTTTCGGAATTCAATTCGTTCACGCGTTGGTGATGTGCAATGACATGTCAGGATTTTGCACGAATGAGACCATCAAGTGTTGCCTTCACGGTTGCGAGGAGCATTCCACCAAGTTGATGACGGACGACAGCTTCACTGGTACCCCGCACAATAAAATCGCTTTCAAGGTGTCCCTGCACTTCAGGTTCCCCATAGCCCCAGCGTACGAATAGCAAGTACGCGCCCCACGGAGCCGATGCATCGCCGGTGTTGTCGGTCAGTATGTCGGCCGAATACGAATAACTGTCAACACCCTCAAACGCGGCTGGGCGTTTGTGCACGGCCATATAGCCGCCAAGCGTGCGCTCATCGCCCGCGGAGTGATCCGCCGGCAGGTGTTGGCCTTTGTGTCCTTCTTCGTGTTTAGACAGCGTGCGCTCTCAGAATATTCTCAACTTTTTTTCCTGAATGCTTCTTTCACAATGTTGCCGGCCATGAACGCCATGTTGGCCGGCCGTTCGGCGAGACGACGCATGAGATATGGATACCACTGCGTGCCGAACGGAACGTACACACGCATGCGATAGCCTTCTTTCACCAACTGCTCCTGCAAATCGCGACGAACGCCGTACAGCATTTGGAATTCGAAACGATCGTTGCCAATGCCTTTCTCTTTCACCCAACGCTTTGCTTCGTTGATGATAACTTCATCGTGCGTCGCGAGCCCGGGATAATGTCCGCGCTCGATGAGTGCTTTCATTTCTTGCACGTAGCTGCGATCGACATCACCTTTGTCGGGGAATGCAACATCGGCCGCTTCGAGATAGGCGCCTTTGCAAAGACGCACGCGACATTGCAGGCGGATAGCACGCTCAACGTCATTGGCCGTGCGACGCAGTGAGCTTTGCAACACGATGCCAACGTTCTCACGGTAGTCAGGATACAACTCGTGTTCAAATGGGTCGAGCGTGCGATCAGTGTACGCACTGCTCTCCATGTCCAGACGAACAAACGTGTCGTATTTTTTCGCGCGCTCCAGCACCAAACGAATGACTTCCATTCCCAACTTGTCCGAAACGTCCTGGCCAAGTGCCGTGAGCTTTACGGAAACGTTGGCGTCGAGCTTACGTTCGTGAATTTTGTCCAGAATTTCGAGGTACTGGCGACCCGTCTCACGCGCTTCCGCTTCGGTCAGAGTGCTTTCGCCGAGCAGGTCGAGCGTGCCTTTGATGCCCTTTGCGTTGAGCGCAACCACTGCGTCGAGCGCGGAATCGATGGTTTCACCGGCCACGAAACGCGACGCCATTTTGCGCGCGAATCCGTTGCCGCGAATGAATTTGAAAATGCCATGTTGGCGTGACAGGTACAGCAGCGATTTACGTAGCATGAATTGATGCTTTTCCTTTCCTTGGAGACAGCCGGAGAATTTAACTGGATGGGCGCGACGACGCAGCGATCGCGACCGCGCTTATCAGTTCGTGAGGGCGTTGACCGTGTCCTTCATTTGGTGCAGGTGCCGCTCTTCGTGCTTTCCGATCATCACAATCCACTGGTAACCATCGATGGGACCAAAGAGCGGATGTGGTCCTTTTACGCGAGTCATGTCCAACCCGTTCGCCTTTTGAATGGCAACCAGCAGCCGTTCGCGTGTAACGCGCAAGGCCGCAAGCGAATCGGCGACGGGGATCTGCTTGTCCGGAGTGAGGAACGACGGCGCGACAATTTTGACACCGTCGACATAGTACATGTCGAGACAGCCGAGCTTAGAGGAGAAATCCGTTTCCTGAACGGCGCCTTCTTCGACGGCCTGCTTTACCAATTTTGAAACGAGTCGCCCCGAACCGTCTTCAACGATGACAAGGTGCTCAAGCATCTCCGCCACAGACCAGCGCTCAGGATGTGCGCGTCTCTGCAACGAACTCTCTGGTAAACTCAGAACGTACGCCTCCAGTTCGGCACGCTCCTGTGCAAGGTAGGCCACTATTTCACTGAAGCGCGCGTTGAGTGGAGCAGCTGATTGCGTTGATGCGGGACTCACGGAACTCGCGGGACTGGCAGAATTAGTCATGATATCTGATGCTGTTGGAATGGGTCGATGTCTATTGAGCTTACTTGGCAGAACTTGAATGAAAATTCGCACCGCGCGCAGCCAACTCACGCAACATACGCGTGGCTTCAAATCGACCGGGAAATTGCCTGTTCAATTCGTCGAGCATGCGCACCACTACGGAAGCGCCGAGGGTGTCGAGGTATCGAAAGGGCCCACCAAGGAACGGAGGAAAACCGAAACCGAACACTGCACCGATGTCGCCGTCGATG
>JBDUAX010000054.1:0-14692 GCA_040004455.1 Gemmatimonadaceae bacterium | reverse complement strand
AAATTATCAGCAGCGAAATTACCTGGTATCACAACCACATGCGTTCGTATCGCAATTGGTTGATCATGGAAACGGGCGCGTCAAATCCCGACGCGCGCTAGCTGGAAATCCCGGAGGTGCTGATGGGGGAAACGATGCGCCAGGTTATCACACACGAAATTGGCCACGCACTTGGGCTTCAGCACAACATGATTGCATCGGCGTCGTTTCCGACGGATTCATTGCGCAGCCCATCGTTCACCAGCAAATACGGCGTAAGCGCAACCATCATGGACTACGCGCGGCAGAACTACATCGCACAACCAAACGACGGACTCAAAACCAAGGACTTCATTCGTCGCGTTGGCCCGTTCGATGACTTCGCAATCAACTGGGGCTATCGCGTGATCAACGCGCCGAACGCTGATGCGGAAAAACCAACGCTCAACAAATGGCTCGCCGAACAAACAGGGCTGTTCCCGTATCGTTTCGTATCGCAGCAGCTTGCGGCCGGCGACCCGCGCAACCAAACCGAAGATCTGGGCGACGACCCAGTGAAGTCGTCAACGTACGCGGTAATGAACTACAAGAAGATGATTCCGAATCTCGTCAAATGGACAACAAAGCCAGGGGATAATTATGATGATTTGCAGGAGGTGTATGACGAAGCCGTTGGTCGCTGGGCAGGATACATGGGGCACGTGTCGACGGTGATTGGCGGCGTGTACGTCGATCTTAAGACGTCCGATCAGTCGGGGGCCGTTTACACAATTATTCCAAAAGCGAAGCAGAAAGCGGCGCTGGAGTTCCTGAGCGCGAACATTCTCGCGACGCCCGACTGGCTTCAGCCCAAGGACATCATTTCGCGCATCGGACCGACCACCCTATTGCTGGCGCGACAAACCGGCATTGTGACCTCGCTGCTAAGCGCAGCACGTCTTGGACGCTTGGCTGAATCGGAAAAGTACGATGCGACGAACGCCTATCCCCTGGCCGACTACCTCGCCGACCTGAAACGCGCCGTGTGGACCGGTGCACCACTCGATGGAAATCGTCGTCAGTTGCAACGCGTGTATCTGCAGCGACTCGAAGCGCTGATCTCGCCGCCAGCAGTCACGCCGGCACCGCCCGGACCCAACGGCCCTGCCCGCGCAACTCCATTTGTGACACCTCCCACCATTGCGTTGAGCGATCTTCCTGCGTTCACGCGTATGCAGGTACGGGAAATTCAGCGCGATGCGAGGCTGTCGGCGGCGGCGGCACCAACGACAACCGCGCGGGCGCACTGGAACGACATTGCCGATCGTGCCACTCTCATTCTTGAGCCCAAACGCTAGACTGCCCTGGTAGCAAACGTTAGCGGGTCCGACCCTATCGTACGGAACTCGGCACACGCATAATAGGCGACGCCCGTTCTCAGTAGTTGGGAGAACGGGCGTCATCATTTGTGATTGTGTCTTGCCACCACGCTCGCCGACGGGAGAGGGAGTAAGAAATGCCAGCAAAAAAAACTTCAGGGAAGAAGTCTGTCGCACGCAAATCGACAAAGCGCGCAACAGCTCCGAAGGACGTGCACGAATCGCATGACGAGGGTATACCCGAAGACATTGCTCTACCGCCGCAGCGCAATTGCGGCACAATGGCGAATCACATGCGACTGCTGGAAATGTATCCAGGCTTCCGGGCGAAGCTGTTTGCGCTGGAAGAGGCGACGCAGAAATATCGCTCAAGTGGCGAGAAGATTGCGACGGTAAAGCTTGCCACCATCAAAGTCGTGGTGAACGTCGTGTACAACACACCCGATCAGAACATCTCCGACGCGCAAATTGCTTCACAAATCGCAGCGCTGAACAAGGATTTCCGCGCAACGAACACCGACAAATCGAAAACTCCAACTGCGTTCAAAGGGCTCATTACTGACCCGAAAATTCAATTCAAGCTGGATCACGTAACGCGCACACACACTGCGAAAACGTCGTTCTCCGACGATAACGGTGTGAAGAGTGCCGCCAAGGGTGGAGTCGCTCCCGCGGACACAAAAAAGTTTCTCAACTTGTGGAGCTGTGCGTTGGGTGGTGGTTTGTTGGGCTATGCGCAATTTCCAGCCGGTCCTGTTGCGACCGATGGCGTCGTCATTCACTACCTCGCATTTGGAACGAAAGGTACCGCGCAGTCGCCATACAACCTGGGTCGTTCTGCAACGCACGAAATTGGCCACTTCCTGAATTTGCATCACATCTGGGGGGACACGGCCAATTGCAGCGGCACCGATTCCGTTGCTGATACTCCAAATGCGGCCGGTCCAAATTTCGGTAAACCAAAATTCCCCGTCGTCACGTGCAATAACGGACCGAACGGCGACATGTTCATGAACTACATGGACTACGTTGACGACGATGCGATGTTCATGTTCACGTCGCAACAAGTTGCACGCATGCGAGCAACTCTTGACGGGCCAAGGAAGTCGTTGTGGTAGACGAACCGCATGTACTCACCGGCAAACGATGGGTGCATGTTGAGGGTGACGACACGGATGCCGGCGCGGTGTACCACAATGCAGAAAAAAACACCGCACCGTCTCGCCGCCCAAAGGACTATCTGGAATTTGCTGAAGACGGCACCGTTAAGAAACTTGCCACCGGCGCCGACGATCGCGCGCATGAAGTAGATAGTGCGCGCTGGAGCAAAGACGACCCGACAGTCTCTTTTCGATTCTCGTCCGCCGACGCGCGCGGCGCGACCAACTATCGCGTCGTCGAACACAGCGCCGATCGCATAGTGATACATCGCAGCTAGTCGCGTAATTATCACTTTCTGAAAATCGCATCTTACCTGGCAACACATGCCCGCCAAGCGCAAAGCTAAAGTCGCTCGCAAGACAAAAGCTCCAACGAAAACAGCGACTGCCAGTCCGTCGTACGAAATCAGCGATCGCGTTGCGCGACAAGCATACACGCAGGCCTCTCGCACGGTGGCCAATGCGCCGGCCAACCGTCCGCTGCGCATTTATTCGCTCGACCCGTCGGTGTCATACCGACTGGGTGGTGTTGCCACTGTAAACGTCGCCTACGAAGCGTTACAGCCGGGCCCTGTTGGCCAGCTCTTTGAAGTCGTCGGCGCAAACGCGCCACACGAATTCGCCGCGGCGCCGCTCAATCTTGACGCGCCAGATCTGCTTATGACGAGTGGGCTATCACCATCACCCGGCAACAGTCAGTTTCATGCGCAAATGGTGTACGCCGTTTGCTCATTGACGTATTCAGTGTTTCGCCGAGCGTTGGGAAGGGATTTGTCGTGGGCGGTGGAGCCTGCGGACGGCGCCGATTTCACCCGCTTGCGTGTGCGACCGTTTGGCATGGTGGAACGAAACGCCTACTACGATCGAGAAGAAGGTGGCTTGTCATTCGGATATTTTCGTGCGGAAAAAGAACCAGCCGGTCACACCGTGCCACATGGCTGGGTGTTCACCGCTCTCTCGCACGATGTCGTAGCGCACGAAACCACTCACGCGCTCCTCGACGCGCTGCGTTCTGAATTTTCGTCGCCGATGAACACTGACGTACTCGGATTTCACGAAGGCTTTGCCGATCTCGTTGCGCTGTTGCAGCACTTTACATTTCCGGAAGTGGTCGCGAGCGCGCTGCGCGACGCACGCGGATCAATTGGAAATGCGTCGCTGTTAACCGATCTTGCACGCGAATTTGGTTACGCAAATTCGAAGAAAGGCAGCGCACGCGCGTTGCGTTCGGCCATCGACGTTGAGCACATCAATACGTTCGATTCAGACAAGGAAAACGTTGCGGGAGCAGCTGGCGGACCGCTGCAATACGATCCGACCATGGAGCCGCATCAAATGGGTTCCGTATTGGTGTCGGCAGTATTCGAAGCGTTTGCAACAGTCGCTTTGCGAAAGTCGCAGCGATATTTCCGGTTGGCGGGGGTGGATCCGGGAAATATCGGCGCCGGCGGAATGAGCGAAGACCTCGTGCAGTTGCTGGCGTCTACCGCGAGCGATGTCGCCAACAGATTCCTCGACATTTGCATTCGCGCGATAGACTACTGCCCGCCAGTTGACATGGACATAGGGGAATACCTGCGTGCGCTGATAACCGCCGATAGCGACATTGTTGACGACGACAAATGGTGCTATCGCGAATCGCTTATGCGATCGTTTCAACGGCGCCGAATATTCCCGTCCAAGGTTGATTTCATGACCGAGGATGCGGTCCGTTGGCAGGCACCAGCCAAACCGATACTTATTTCCGAACTCGCCTTTAACAAACTGCATTTCAATGGCGATCCCGCGCACGCCGCCAGTGAAGAAGAACTCACCCGCCAAGCAAGATTACTCGGCGCATTCATCACGATTCCGGAGAATGCGAAAGCCCTTCACCTTGTTGCTCCGGGTTCGAAGCTGCCAAAGAATGTCACGTATGTCTCGTTGCCGGTGATTCAATCAGTGCGCACTACGCGGCGCGTTTCCCCCGATGGCAGCGTGTTGTTTGACCTGGTCGCGGAGGTCACGCAGTCCTGCACTGTGGTGCACAACAACGAGCCGATGGACTTCATGGGGGGGTGCACGCTCATTCTCGACGCGTTGGGCAACGTGCGCTATGCGATTTACAAAAAGATTGACAGCGCCGAGCGGCAGAAGCGTCAGTACGCGGCAATCAAGGGGCCGCTCCGGAACTATTGGAAAATGTCGGCGACGAAAGACGCACATTCCGGAAGGGGGCGTCGGCTGGTCAGCACCAGCAGCACCATCAAGTTGCTGCATGGGATGGGCGACAAATAACGTGATCGACTTGCTTGAGATCGAGTAAGATCAGTCCCGGTTAGCTTGTAAAGCGCAATTCAGATCACGGCATACACGTCGTGAGATTTGCATGATTGTTGCTGTCGATCACATTTTAAGCGAACTGACGGCGCGCCCCTGCATTTCGGTGATTGCGATACCGCACACCATTTTGCGCTCCGGAAAGACATCCAGGCCAGTAAGAATGGTTTCGGATACCGTGCGGAGCGCGACGAGCGCCCTTTCGTAATGTTCGCGCTCGGTCGGAATTCCCAGAGCATCAAATTGCCGAAACGTTCCGTGCACGACCACGCTACGCCAATCATGAAGTCCTGAGGCCTCATCAACTTCAAAGGCCGTCCATGGATGATGTTGCAGCGTGTGCAACTTGGTGCCGTCGGATGTGCGCAGGTAAATCCAATCGGTTGCGAACACATAGTTGATCGGTTCAATATCAACGCGATCATGAAATGTGAAGGCAAGCCGACCCACGCGGTGCCGTTTCAGAATTGCTTCGCACGTTGCTCGATCGAGATGCTCAATGGCGGATCTTGAATTGGAAGTCATAGTTTGGTTTTTCTATCAACAAGCAGTTAATAGCGAGCACACGTTTTGGAATCCGAAGCAAAGGCCTGCTGCAAGGTCGGCAGGCTCCATCGCGATCTTGATGAGTACAAATGGCGCTACACAGCGAATCAACCCAACGTAGTATTTGCGCATTTCGCAAATGTGTGCTCAGGTTGGCCGAAACGCCACCACTGGACCACTGCGCGCGGACCATCTCGCCGCAAAGAGCCGCCGAATATCGCAACCATCGTGGATTTCGAATTTCGGGCTTTCATCACCACTTTTTTCACGACTGTCCGGAAATCCCTGACAAACTTTCATTGCGATGCCTGACTGATTGTGGGAGCGCCGCCGCCAATACTCCTCGTATCGCGTTTGCCACGACCTGACAGGATCTATTGATGACATTTACCGCAGTCGCGCCCGCCGCGGGTACGCCGCGTAACTCGGCGGCAACTGTTCTTGAACGGTTTTCGTACGACGACGATATCGTACGAAAATTCCTGTTTGCCACCCTCGTTTGGGGTATCGTCGGAATGCTGGTTGGATTGCTTATCGCACTCCAGCTCGCGAACCAGTTCTTCAATTTCAATACACCGTGGCTGTCGTTCGGCCGCTTGCGGCCGTTGCACACCAATGCCGTAATCTTTGCTTTTGCAGGCAATGCATTCTTCTGCGGCGCGTACTACTCAACGCAACGATTGTTGAAAGCGCGGATGTTTTCCGACGCCCTTAGCCGCGTGCACTTTTGGGGGTGGCAGGCAATCATCGTGAGCGCCGCGCTCACATTGCCACTCGGATATACGCAAGCCAAAGAGTACGCCGAGTTGGAGTGGCCCATTGATATCGCAATTGCGATAATCTGGGTGGTGTTCGCGGTGAATTTCTTCGGCACCATCATTCGGCGTCGCGAGCGGCATATTTACGTCGCGATCTGGTTCTACATAGCGAGCATTATCACCGTCGCTATTCTGCACATCTTCAACAACCTGTCGTTGCCGGTTGATTTTCTCAAGAGCTACAGCATATACGCGGGGGTCCAGGATGCGTTCATGCAGTGGTGGTACGGTCACAACGCCGTCGCGTTCTTTCTGACCACTCCCTTCCTCGGCCTGATGTATTACTTCATGCCGAAAGCGGCGGAAGGTCCGGTATTTTCATACAAATTGTCGATTTTGCATTTCTGGTCGCTGGTGTTCATGTACATCTGGGCGGGTCCGCATCATTTGCATTACACGGCGCTGCCAGAGTGGGCCAGCACCGTTGGCATGTTGTTTTCCGTCATGCTGTGGGCGCCATCGTGGGGTGGCATGATTAATGGCTTGCTCACGTTACGTGGTGCGTGGCACAAAGTCTCGCGTGATCCGATTCTGAAATTCTTCGTGGTTGCGATTACTGCGTACGGCATGGCCACGTTTGAAGGGCCAATGCTCTCGATCAAAAGCGTAAATGCGCTCGCGCACTACACCGACTGGATCATCGCACACGTGCACACCGGGACGCTTGGCTGGAACGGTTTCATGACGTTCGGTATGGTCTACTGGCTATTGCCGCGCCTGTTTCAAACTGAGATTTACAGCAAGCGCGCAATGGAACTGCATTTCTGGATCGCATCGGTGGGTATCGTGCTTTATGTAACGGCGATTTACAGTGCCGGATTGACGCAGGGTTTGATGTGGCGCGCGTTCGACGAAACGGGCCGCCTTGCGTATCCCGATTTCGTGGAAACCGTTGCGAAGCTGTTGCCGATGTACTGGATGCGAGCAGTTGGTGGTTCGTTATACCTCGTTGGCATGTTCATCTTCGGATGGAACATTCTGATGACGTGGAAGCGGCGGCCGGCGGTGTACGATGTGCCCGTTTTCGAGGCCGCCGCACTGTCTCGCGGATATTCTGCGCCAAAGGATGTGCAACTTCCAGCGGGCGTTTGGGCGCGTTTCACGCACGCGGCGTGGCATCGTCGCTGGGAGCGCATGCCGATGTTGTTTTCCGCCCTCACGTTGCTGGCGGTTGTCGTTGCGTCGCTTTTTGAAATTCTGCCCACGTTTCTCATCAAATCGAACGTACCGACGATCGCTTCGGTCAAACCATACACACCGCTCGAGCTGGCAGGACGCGACATCTACATCGCTGAGGGCTGCTTCAACTGTCATTCGCAGATGATTCGCCCGTTCCGATATGAGACCGAACGGTTTGGCGAATACTCGAAGCCCGGCGAGTCGGTGTACGACCATCCGTTTCTGTGGGGATCACGGCGCATTGGACCGGATCTCGCGCGCGAAGGTGGCAAGTATCCCGATCTGTGGCACGTGCGCCATTTTGAGAATCCGCGTGCCGTGACTGCGAAGTCAATCATGCCAGCGTACGCGCAATTCCTCACCAAGCGGCTCGATTTCGGTGGCATTCAAAGGCGGGTCGATGCGATGGCCATGCTTGGCGTCCCCTACGGCGATGCAATCAACAAGGCCGAAGCCATGGCGCGCACGCAGGCGCAGTCAATTGCGAATGCAGTGGTGCAACAGGGCGGACCGAAGGGGCTTGAAGACAAACAGATGATTGCAATTGTCGCGTACATGCAGCGACTCGGTCAGGACATCAAAGTGCAACGCACCGCGCAGGCGGCGAATGCGCCTGCCAACGGAGCAATCAAATGACCAAGCTCGCTGACATCATGGAGCACGCAGGGCTTTCCATGTACGCCGAAGTTGCACTGGTACTCTTTCTCGCGGTGTTCATTGGTATCGTCATTCGTACGTACCTGCCGTCACGACGTCGGGCACTCGATGAAGCGTCGCGGCTGCCCCTTGATGAAGCTCCGATCGTTGCGCACCGCAAAGCGGAGGAGCGTTGAACATGTCTGATGAATCGCACGACGTATCAACACCAGGCAAGAAGCCGGTCCTGCAGGATCGCATTCTCGAGCACTCATACGACGGCATTCAGGAATACGACAATCCCATGCCGCGTTGGTGGTTGCTGACGTTTGCCGGCACGGTGATTTTCGCAATTCTGTATCTCTTCAACATTGGCCCTATCGGCAACGGCAAAGGACGTATTGCCGACTATGAAGCCGATATGAAGGCTTTTGCGGCGGCGCACCCGTCGTCGACAGGTAACGACATTACTCCTGCCGCACTGTTGGCGCTGGTCGGCAAAACCGACGTCATCGAACTTGGGCGGCAGACATTCGTCACCAATTGCGTGTCGTGTCATCGCGCCGATGGTGGTGGATTAATTGGCCCAAACCTGGCTGACAAGTACTGGCTGCACGGCAGTTCGTTGTCGGACATCTATCACACGGTGAACAACGGGGTGCTCGACAAGGGCATGCCTCCCTGGGGCAAAATTCTAAAGCCTGCGCAAGTGCAAGCGGTAACCGCGTACGTATCGACGATGCAGGGTACAAACCCGGCCAATCCCAAAGCCCCGCAAGGTACGATCGCACAACCGTGACTCACGCAACGCACGACGCCGCCGGTCGACGAGTTCTACCAACGCTGAACGAAGACGGAAGTCGTCGCTGGATTCGCCCCAAACCTGCACACGGCGCGTGGTGGCAACGCCGTCGCGTCGTCGCGTATGCGTTGATGGCCGCATTTTTTGTTGCGCCACACGTACGGCTGTTTGGCAAACCGATTTTCCTGATGGATTTGCCACGCCGCCAATTCACGCTCGCAGGTTACACGTTTTTACCGACCGACACATTGCTCTTCATGTTGCTGCTCGCCAGCGGCGTGATTGGCATATTTCTCATCACCGCGTTCTTCGGACGCTTGTGGTGTGGTTGGGCGTGTCCGCAAACCGTGTATCTGGAATTCCTCTTTCGCCCAATCGGACGCTGGTTTGATCACGGTTACACTGGCTCCCGCAATCTCGACAAGCGGCATGCCTGGTTTACTCCGATGCGCATCGCGAAGTACGTCACGTTCTTCCTGCTCGCGCTATTTGTGTCGCATACGTTGCTCGCCTTCTTCGTGGGCACGGACGATTTGTACAAATGGGTGACGCATCCGCCTTCGGCACATCCCACGGCGTTCGCCTTCGTCGCCGGCTTTACCGGTATTGTGTGGTTCAACTTCACATACTTTCGCGAACAGACCTGCCTGATTGTGTGTCCGTACGGCCGTTGGCAGTCAGCGTTGATTGATTCGCAGTCCCTCATCGTCGGCTACGACTACAATCGTGGCGAGCCACGTGAGCTCGGAACGAAGGATCGCTCTCCAAACGCCGGTGACTGTGTGGCGTGCAGCGCTTGCGTGCAAACGTGTCCAACTGGTATCGACATTCGCAACGGTTTGCAAATGGAGTGTGTGCACTGCACGCAGTGCATCGATGCCTGCGACGATATCATGGTGAAGGTCGGGAAGCCGAAAGGCCTCATTCGCTACTCGTCGCAAGATGAGTTAGCGGGCAAACCGAGAAAGCTGCTGCGCTTGCGCACGGTGCTCTATCCGACCGTGCTCTTCCTGCTGTTGGGCGGCCTGGGTGCGGCGTTGGTCATGAAGGCTCCCGCAGATGTCACGGTGCTGCGCGGATTGGATGGACCGTTCGCCGAAGAAGGCGACGGTCGTATTTCCAATCAGATTCGCATTCGCATTACCAACCGTCGTGGTGTTGATGAATTGTATGCCATCGATGTTGAGAGACCGGCGCAGTCTGATCTATCCCAATCCGAAATCACGATTATCACGCCGGAAAATCCGGTGAAAGTTGGTGCGGGTGCAACCCGCAACACCAGCGTGTTCCTAGTGCTTCCACGCAAGGCATTCACGAACGGTGAGCGCATGGTGCGCTTCACGATTACCGACAGTGAAGGCTATGTTGATCACGAAACGTATCGCCTGCTCGGCCCCGTCAAAGAGAGCAATTGATGAAGCCGGGAATGCAGTGGCCAATCGGTGTCGCATTGATATTGGCAACGACGGTGATCGGCAACCTCATCGTGATGCGTGTGGCCAACAACGATCCATCTTTTGCCATCGAACCCGACTACTACGCGAAAGGTGTTGCATTTGACTCAACGATTGCGGAACAGCGACTAAGCGCACACCTGGGTTGGGTGGCGCAGAGCGAATTTGCCGTCGACAGTGCGAGCAAGTCGGACGTGGTGACCGTCACGCTGACCGACCGTAACGGACAGCCGGTTGAACATGCCGCGGTTACCGTCACGGCGTTTTACAACGCGCGTGCGAACGATATTCTGTCCGCCAATCTCACGGAGAGTGCACCCGGAAAATACCACGCGTCGCTCGACGTCAAGTTCGCAGGACAGTGGGAAGTTCGTGTTCGCGCAACGCGCCTTGTCGCAGGCCTTGCGCGCGAGACTTTTGAGGCAACAACGCGCGCAGAAGCACAGTTGCCGCCGTCAGCGATAGAGGCAATTTCGAGGGTCGATTTGCCGTGATTCAATCGGCCGCAGGAATACTTATCGCGAGTTTGCTTGGCAGCGTGCATTGCGCTGCGATGTGTGGAGGTTTCGTGTGTTTCTACTCTGGTTCGGCCAATCCCGATGCAAGTCTCCTGCGTGCGCACGCGCTGTACAATCTCGGGCGTTTGTTCTCCTACGCGCTGCTGGGCGCGATTGCAGGGTCACTGGGCACAGGCGTAACGCAGCTCGGCGCACTTGCTGGGGTGCGCGATCTCGCAACAATCGCATCGGGATCCCTGATGGTGATCTGGGGAGTGAGCACGCTGGCTGGCCAATATCGTACACGCACCGGTGCAGTTCGCATTTCAAATTCACGCGCGCCGCAACCCCTTCAGAAACTACTCGGCCATCTGTTGCGGAGCGTTCGCGAACAGCCGGTTGCAATTCGCGCTGCCATAACCGGCGTGGTTACAACGCTTGTGCCGTGTGGGTGGTTGTATGTGTTTGTTGTCGCGGCCGGCGGCGCGGGTTCGGCACCGAATGGTGCGTTGCTCATGACCATATTCTGGCTTGGCAATGTCCCCGCACTTGTCGCGGTAGGAGTGGGCGCGCAGCGCTTGTTCGGACCGCTGCGCCAACGATTACCAGCGCTAAGCGCGGTAGCCGTCGTCTGCATGGGTGCGCTCGCCATCAGCGGGCATCTGTTCTTCGCCACGGCATCGTATCATGGCCACTGAAGTCTTGCGTGAAGCGGAGCCGAACGCGACGTCGCCGACGTCTGATGGCACGGTGTGCGCGCATTGCGGACTTCCCGTATACGACGCGTTCGTTTTTACCAATGAGACGAAGTTCTGTTGCTCCGGATGCCGCACTGCTTTCGCCATTCTCAGCGAACACGGCCTTGCGGGCTATTACAAACTTCGTGAGAGGCGTGACAGCGCAGTAGTTGCAACGCATTCGCAATTCGCCGAGTTCGATCATCCGACGTTTGCGGCGTCTAATGTGCAGGTTGGAGCGAACGGAATCGCGCGTACGGAGCTGTATCTGGAGGGCGTGCATTGCGCCTCGTGTGTTTGGCTGGTGGAACGCATGCCAATGGTCGTGCCTGGCGTGATTCGCGCCGAACTCGATGTTCGTCGCTCGCTGGCGGTCGTTGAATGGGACGCCACCACAGTTGCGCTTTCCGCAATTGCGCGTTCTTTGGATTTGCTGGGCTACACACCGCATCCGTTTCGCGGTGTTGCGCGAAACGAGCTCCGAAACAAGGAAACGCGAGCGATGCTCGTGCGCATTGGCATTGCAGGCGCTATTGCAATCAACGTGATGTTAGCGACGCTCGCGTTGTACAGCGGCGAAGTGAACGGCATGGATCCATCGTTTACGCGGTTCTTTCGCTGGGTGAGTCTCGCGGTCACCATCCCGTCGTTTATCTGGCCCGCGCGTGTGTTTTTCACCAGCGCATTCGCGGCGCTTCGTGCGCGCTCCATGCACATGGACGTACCGATTGCGGTTGCACTTTCAGCCGGTTTCATTCGCGGCGCGATCAACACGATTACTGATAGTGGGCCAATCTACTTTGATGGATTGGCGATTCTGATTTTTGCATTGCTCGTTGGTCGCTTCCTGCAGCAGCGCGGGCAGCGCATGGCCAGCGACGCCACTGAAATGCTAAACGCTCTCGCTCCGGTTTCGGCGCGCGTAATTGATTCCGGCGTAGTGAGGACAATGCCGGTTGACGCGTTGGTGCCGGGAATGTTGCTCGACGTGCGTGCCGGCGAATCGTTTCCAGCCGATGGCGTGGTGACGAGTGGAGCGTCGGCCGTAAACGGAGCTTTGCTCACGGGAGAGTCACGACCGGTGCGCATTTCGGTGGAGAGCGAGGTTTTCGCGGGCACGTTGAACGTTGAGGCACCGCTGCAGGTGCGTGTTACGCACTCCGGCGCCGCGAGTCGTATTGCGCGACTGTTGCAGGAAGCGGACGCCAGTTCGCGCCGGCGCGTTCCGATTGTGCAGATGGCGAATCGCATGGCGAGTGCGTTCGTCGTTGCCGTGTTGGCAATGGCGGTGACCATGTTCGCGATCAAGGTGGGGCTGAACTCGCCGCACGCGCTTGATGATGCCATCGCATTGCTCATCGTGACTTGCCCCTGCGCGTTGGCGCTCGCTACGCCCCTCGCGATCACTGTTGCCGTGGGGCGCGCGGCTCGACGGGGCATTCTGATAAAGGGCGGCGACACGCTGGAAATTCTGGCCAGGCCAGCAACGTTTGTGCTCGACAAAACCGGCACGATTACCGAAGGAAAAACCGCGCTGGTGTCGTGGTTTGGCCCCGAGTGGGTGAAGCCACTCGTGCTGGCACTTGAGAACGGATCGTCGCATCCCATTGCCGAAGGGTTTCGAGATGCCTGGAACACGGAGACACACTTCGATACCAACAACATCACGGTTAACAATGTGCGACACGTGCTTGGCGGTGGCGTTGAGGGCACGGTGAACGGACACCATGTGCAACTGGGCTCGCCGCGATTCATTCAAGAGGCGGTTTCGCGCAATGCACTCGGCTCGGCACTACCGAAGCCCGAGTTCCTGCAACTCATGAACGCCGCACTCACTCCGGTTCACGTTGCGGTTGACGGAGTGCTGGTGGCATCGGCGAGCATGGGCGATCGTATTCGCGCTGATGCACTCGCATCACTTACGGCGCTGCGTAACGCCGGTTGGCACACTATGATGCTGACCGGAGACACCACCGAGGTCGCACAGTCAGTTGGCTACGAACTCGGTTTCAGCGTGGATGAGGTAGTCGGTGGCGCAACGCCGGAATTCAAACTTGCTTTCGTCGAACAATTGAAGGTCAAGGGCGCAGTCGTGATGGTTGGCGACGGCGTGAACGACGCAGCGGCCATCGCTGCGGCAAGCGTTGGCATTGGCGTGCACGGTGGTGCGCAGGCGTGTCTCGCCACTGCCGACATCTACACTACGCGTGGTGGGCTTCTGCCGCTTGTTGAACTTACCGAAGGCGCGGCGCGCACCATGCGCGTCATTCGGCGCAACATTGCTTTCTCCCTGCTCTACAACGCGGTTGGCGCAGGGTTGGCCGTGGCGGGTTTGCTAACGCCCCTTATCGCCGCGGTGTTGATGCCGGCGAGTTCGCTCACGGTTGTACTCGCATCTTGGCGTTCATTTACATTTAGCCGGAGTCGCTCATGAGCGTCATTTTTATAGTACTTCCGCTCGCGATTTTAATTGTGGGCGCGGCAGTTGTTGCATTCGTGTGGTCGGCGCGCAGCGGGCAAATGGACGATCTCGAAACGCCCGCGGTGCGCATGTTGAATGACGATACCTGACAAACACTAGGTCGACCGAAACGCCACCACCGGATCAATTCTGGACGCTCGGCGCGCCGGTAGATATCCGCTCAGAATCGCGACGGCGGTAACTGTAACCAGCATTGTGGCAAATGTTGCCGGATCATTGTTCGTTACTCCAAACAGAAACGCGCTCAACGTGCGGGTGAGCAACCACGATCCGATTGTGCCGAGCAACATTCCAACAAACGCGAGTCCCAGTGTTTCGCGAATGATACGTCCTTGTATTTGGTTGGCCGAAGCACCGAGCGCGATGCGAACACCTATTTCCTGCGTACGGTTGCTAACAGTGTACGAAATGACACCATAAATACCGAGCAGTGCGAGCACCAGAGCGAAACCCGCGAAAACTCCCAGGAGTTCCGTAAAGAAGCGCCGCGGCGATACCGATTTGTCGACGATTGTTTGCAGCGTTTGGAATTGATTGAGCGCGAGATTCGGTGCGACCGGTTGCAGAGCGCTCCGAATACTCCTCGCGAGTGCTTCAGGAGGAAGCGTGGTACGCACAACAAGATTCAGCGAAGAGAAATCGCCGGTTTGCCGAAGGGGCAGATACATCTCGTTCCCTGCATCCTTCTCCAGCGCGAGATGACGCACGTCGGCCACCACGCCGAC
>JBDUAX010000053.1:0-14733 GCA_040004455.1 Gemmatimonadaceae bacterium | reverse complement strand
GCCAACGATTTACTTGCACGCAGCATCACGGCAACACTCGTAAGCTACGAAATGGCGAAGCGTTGGGATGGCAAAATGCCGATGGTCAGCGGCAGCGCTATGCCAATGATTCAGTTGCCAGGCACAACCAAACCGTAAGAAATTCATGCCTCAGGTTTTGTTTGATTCACTTCCACCGAATGCTCGTGTGTGGGTATTCGGTGCCAGTGCAAGGCTCGATGAAAACGCGCGCACAAAGTTGCTGCAAGCAGTCGATGAACATCTCGCTGGCTGGCGCGCACATGGCTCGCCTCTCGTCTGCGCGCGCGACTGGCGTAACGACCGCTTTCTCGCCATTGGTGTTGACGAGGCCGCGACCGGCGCATCCGGTTGTTCAATCGATGGTATGTTTCGCGTGTTGCAATCACTGCAGGAAAAGCTCGGAACGCAGATCGTTGGCGGTGGCACGATTTATTGGCGCGACACTTCTGGCGCCATTCAGAGCGGTGGACGCATGGCGTTCATTGATGCAGTCGCGAACGGACAAATCGTTGGCGATACGCCGGTATTCGACTTAACCGTTGCGACCGTTGGTAACTGGCGCGAGAACTTCGAACGCGCAGCGTCGACGTCCTGGCACGGGCGGTTGTTAAAGTCTGAGAGTGTCACGCGCGGCGAGTAAGAAACTGCAATAGCGAAACGCGGATCACGCGGATCTGTACAACCAGATCAATCGGATTCTTACGAAACAATTGAGAACTACGAAAAGACGGGCGCACAAAGCATTTTTTTTTGATAACTGCGCCCATTTTTCGTGACCGCGCAATTCCCATTGTATTTAGCAAAAAATGACACGACTTTGAATCCGTACCAGGGACTTCGCGCTGCCCGGAGCAATCCGATTGATCTTGTAGTTCAGATCCGCCAGATCCGTGTCTCGTGGTTGCAGTTAACAGAACTCAAGCCACCTCAACGCAGCCACTCGTCAATGTGCTCGGCGACAAAGTCGTCATCCGCGAGTTCCGGATGCCGCGTTTTCATTTCAGATATCAATTCCGCCTGCCCCGGCGACAACTGCTCCTGAACATCGAGCGTGAACGTACTCTGCACGAGCCCTTGCCTACGCAACACTTCGAGAATACCCGGCAGGCATCCAGCAAACTTGTTCGACGCATCGAAGATCGCCGCGTTGGCTTCGGTAAGTGCCGCGCCGTACATCAACCACTTACGCGGAATCGACGCCTTCCCTGTCATTCGCCATTCGCGAATGTCCTTGAGCAACTCGACCGCCGAATGCGTCCACACCGCCCATTGCCCCAGCAGGCCGCCGACAAAGTGCAACGATTCGGCGTCTGCTCCTGAAGCATCCGTAAGAAGGTCCGCAACGATCGCGTCATCGTTACCCGTGTACAACGCAATGTCGCGTCGTCCGGAATCGGCTACAGCTCGCACCACTTCCAACGTCGCATAGCGATTGAACGGCGCAACCTTAATAGCAACGACATTGGGAATTTCTGCAAACGCGCGCCAGAAGCTGTAGCCCAACTCACGCCCCCCTACCGCCGGTTGCAGATAGAATCCGAACAGCGGAATCGCTTCGGCCACGTGCCTGCAATGCTGAATAATCTCCGCATCTGACGCACTTTTCCACGCACCCAGCGATAACAGCCCGCAATGATATCCAAGGATCTGCGCGAGCACGGCTTCGCGAATTGCCTGTGCTGTGTTTCCAATAAGTCCCGCTACTCGCACGAAGTCACGCGGCGCTGTGCTCAACGCCTCGGTTGCCGTTTCGGAGGCCAGTGTCAGAACGGGATCGTAAAGGCCAGTATCGGAATCGTGAATGCGAAATCCGGTTGTGTGAACACCCACCGCCATTCCACCGGCGCCGGCCGCAACGTAGTAACGCGTTAACGCGCGTTGATGTTGTTCATCAACGACACGAAGTGAATTGAGCGCGAGGGGATGCGCCGGAATTACGTGACCAAGCAACAGGTGGCGGCGTAGCGCGTCGATGTCGTTCAGGTCACGCAGCAGCGCTTCGGGATTAGAATTTTCCATCGCGCACGTCGTATTTCGTTGGTTTGTTCAAAAGTTCGGAACCCGAATGCACCCAATCCGCAGCCCAATCGCACAGCGTTTCCAGCGCAAGACCGTTATAAGGCATAATGTTCTGCACCCGGTCGGTATTTGCGAGTAGGAGATCGCCCCGCGTATCTTCCACGTAAGTTGGCTCACGTTCAAGCCTCTGTGCGATGCGCTCCGCAATTGTTTTCACGAGCACGATTTTTCCCGTCACGTTCACTGCAACGCCAGGTATTGTGGCCGAATTCAGCGAACGCAGCGCCAGATTGTTGGCATCCCCCTGCCAGATGACATTCACCGCGCGCGTTAACAGCGAAACTGGTTCGCCGCGAAAAATGCGCAATGCAATGTCGGTCACCACACCGTAACGCAAGTCGCAAGCATAAAATAGACGATACAGCAGTAGCGGAAATTTCAATCGACGCGCAGCCGCTTCGAACATGCGCTCACGCCCAATACACGACGATGCGTATTCCCCAGCACCGCTCAGCTCATCATTCTCGAGCGACCCGCCACTTTCCAGCGCGGTACGGCCGTACACATTGCCCGACGAAAAGCAGACGACCCGCGAATGCGCGCAATGATCGGCGCCGTACACCGCGGCCGAAACGTTGTGTGCCCATGTGCCAACGGGATCGCCCGACGATCCAAATTTCTGACCGACCATCCAAATTACATTCGGCGCTTTCGGCAGCGATTGGTAACAGGTCGGATCAGCGAGATCGGCGCGGACAATTTCAACGCCAGAGTCTGCAAGCTGAATCGCCTGCTTCTCATTACTGAATCGAGAAACAGCAATTACTCGGCGAACACTTGCACCGGCACGCGGCGGCGCAATGTCATCAAGCGCGCGACGCGCCATGCGCGCCAGCGTCGGCCCCATCTTTCCGCCGGCACCCAGAATGAGAACGTCACCATCAATGGCCGCAAGCGCCGATCGAGTTGCATCATCGGGGCGAGAAAGCCGCTCTTCGAGTTCAATTTGATCCCGCGGAGCAGCTTCGTTCACTCTAGTCTTCCTCGCCGTCGTCGGTCTCGGTCATTGCCGGAGCGATTGAAGAATCTGGCATCGGGATTCCCAATTCCCGCGCCAACACTCGACGCCCCGCATCAATTCGTTCACGCACGCGCTGCTTGAGCGCTGGAACGTCCGCGAGCGTTAAGCCGGTTGTTTCAATCGGCTCAAGATACTGAGCGAGTGCGCGCGCCGGTTGAAACTGAAACGAGCCCTTGGCCATCGCATTGCGAGTTCCTGCAACAGCGATAGGCAGAATTGGCGCGCCTGCTTCAATGGCCAATCGAAACGCGCCGTCTTTGAACGGCAACATTTCGGTGGAGCGCGATCGTGTACCTTCGGGGAAAATCATGATCGATACCTTCTTCGCGAGACGATCGCGACATTGCTTGATGGCGTTAACTGTTGAATCGCGATCGCCCCGCACTAGCTTGAT
Organism: Gemmatimonadaceae bacterium; assembly: GCA_040004455.1. GTDB lineage: Bacteria > Gemmatimonadota > Gemmatimonadetes > Gemmatimonadales > Gemmatimonadaceae > Gemmatimonas. The sequence goes on along the minus strand of JBDUAX010000053.1, from coordinate 11,218 downwards.
GTCTCCCGCCATTTGCATCATCCAACCCATCAACGGAATCTTGAACATGGTTTCCTTGCTGAGCCACTTCATCTCCCACGGAAAACAGCTCAGCAGAAACACATCCGCGTACGATTCGTGATTGGCTACAACGACATACGGTTTGCGCGGATTTTTAATTTTTCCGCCAAGCACCTTGAAGCGCCACAACGGATTGACCAGTAACGACGTCACAGCAACCAGCCGAAACGCGCGTCCGGCTGCGTACCGCCCCGAATCAAACGGCGCAGTGACTACAAAAATCAGCGCGACAATTGGCGTTCCAACAATGACGCACAAAACAGTGGACGTCCACGCCCACGCGTTCAGAATCGTACGAATCAAGGGTTACCTGTGGTGCCAGTGTTGTTTGGTGTATCGATCGGCGCTTGTGATGCCGCCGCATAACGCTGAAGACGTTGAATCATGGCATTAAGACCAGTTTCGCGCGACCCGAGGCCAATGTCCTGCATCAACACTCGCACAAAGTCCTGTGGCAACGCCAACGTGACCGATGGCGGCTGATCGTTCACCGCCGCAAAAGTAATGGCCAGCACGGCAGCAATTGTCGGAGACTGACGCGCGTTGATGTCTGCGTAAAAGTGCAGAGTGCCGTCGGCGTTGCGCTCAGGAAACAAATCCACTCGTGTTTGACACTCGGGAACTGTAAACGCACTTCGATCGAGTGCCACCAGCCGCTCTGGAAGCGGCTCCAATTTTTTCGACCAGGCCAACAACGCCTGCATCTTTTCCTCTCGGCCGAGCGATCTGAAGCGCTGCAGGGTGCGCGCAATGGCAGGCGGTAAGGCGTCGGAGGAAATTTCAGAGTTGGACGAGGGCATACGTTATGGAAAATCTAGGCGGTTGCGGGGGGGCAAGCGCAACGGCATCTATCGTTTGACTAAATCGCATGGGCTTTAACCATCATTAAATCGTGAGCACACGTCTAACGCAGGTTGCGCTGGTCGCAACAGTTCTCGCGATGCTTCCCGGATGCAATCGGAAATTGGCTGCCGATTCGGCCGTCGGCACGTTGGAGATGCACGAAACAAGCGTTGGGCCACTACAGCCCGCGCGTGCCGAACGAGTGCTCGTGCAAGAAGGTGATCTTGTTCACAAGGGCGACACGCTGGCTGTTTTTGCGTTGCCGACGTTGGCGGCCAGCGAGGACCAGGCATTGGCACGCGCCGCTGCTGCGAGACAAACACAACGCGATTTAAGCGCTGGTGCACGTCCTGCAGAAATCGCGAAATCCGAAGATGAAATTGCGGCCGCGCAAGCGGATGTCGACAGGTCCACCGCAGAACTCGCGCGCCTGGAGCCACTCGCAGCCAAGAACATTGTCAGCAAGTCACAGTTGGATGTTGCTCGCGCAGCAGCCAGGGTGGCGACCAGCAAACGCAACGCCGCAGAAAGCGCACTAAAACTGTTGCGCGAAGGTACGCGTCCCGATCGCATTGCTGCCGCATTGCAAGATGCGAAGAGCGCTGAAGCCGCTGCCGAAATGATTCGAGCCGCCGCGCGCGACCTGATTTTGATTGCGCCGATTGACGGCATCGTTACGAGTCGTCATATCGAACCGGGCGAAGCGATTGCTGCTGGACAAAATGCCATCACAATTGGGCAACCAACGCGGCCCTGGGCGCGCATTTATGTGTCACAGTTCGCGCTGCTCAAATTGAAAGTCGGTGATTCGTTGTCTGCGCATCTGGATGGCGATTCAACTGTGCATCGCGGACGCATCGCTGCAATCGCGTCGCAAGCTGAGTACACGCCCCGCGTTGCGCTTACGGATCAGGAACGCGCCGATTTGTTGTTCGGTGTGAAAGTCGAATTCGTTGATTATACAAATCGATTGAAAGCCGGATTGCCCATTACCGTTGATCTTCCCAGGACCGACCCATTACCAACGGCCCAACCAACGAGTAAAACTCCGTGACCGCAGTTGCAACACAGCACGCACCACGGGTTTTTGTAGAGCTTGCAATTCGTACTCAGCAACTGAGAAAGGAGTACGGTAAGCTCGTGGCCGTCGACAACCTCGATCTGGAAATCCAGCGCGGCGAAGTATTCGGCATGCTCGGCCCAAATGGATCGGGCAAGACGACAACAATTCGCATGTTGTGCGGATTGGTTACACCAACAAGCGGGTCGGCAAATGTTGTTGGTATCGACGTTGTGAAATCACCGGAAGCCGTGCGTCGCCGTATTGGCTACATGTCGCAGCGTTACGGTTTGTACGACGACCTCACCGTCGAAGAAAATTTGCGATTCTACTCGGCGGCATATGGCCTGGTAGGTTCCGATCGCGAAATGCGCATCAAGAAACACCTAAGTGATTTGGGACTTACGTCGCGACTCAAACAACTGGCCGGAAGTCTGAGCGGTGGTTGGAAGCAGCGGCTCGCGCTCGCGTGCGCAACCGCGCATCACCCTGATCTCTTGTTCCTTGACGAACCAACCGCTGGTGTTGATCCCGCGGCACGACGTTTGTTCTGGGCAACGATTCACGAGTTTGCTGCAACTGGCACAACTATTCTCGTGACAACGCACTACATGGATGAGGCCGAGCGTTGTGGAAGGCTCGCTTTCCTGTCGCGAGGACACCTGATCGCGGTCGGAACACCACAAACAATTATCGACCAATTCGGTGTGAAGTCGGTTGAGGATGTGTTTGTGATGTTGCAGGAAAAAGACGAAGGTACGCACTCGGCATGAACGTGTTTTCACGAGTCGCGCATACCGTTCGCAGTTGGACTGTATGGCCCATGCTTTGGAAGGAGTTCATTCAACTCCGCCGCGATCGGCTTACGTTTCTGATGATGACTGGCCTGCCGGCAGCGCAACTTATCCTGTTCGGATACGCGATTCAGACCGACGTCCGCAAACTACCAACAGTTGTGCTCGATGAATCGCAATCGGTAGAGAGTCGTGCGCTTGTTTCGACGCTCGCTAACACCGACAATTTTCAGATCGTTGCGACCATTCATAGCCGTGTGGAAGCACGAACCGCTATTGAAAGCGGTAGCGCACGCGTCGCCCTCATCATTCCCCCCGACTACGAACGACATATTCGTCGCGGGGAAACTGGTGTTGCCCAATTGATTATCGATGCAGCCGACCCGCAATCGTCGGGAGCCGCGCTTTCCGGCGCACAACTGGCCGCACAAGCACGCGGTGCCGCGTTACTGCGGGAGCGCCTGCAACTCAAACCTCCCGTCGAAATTCGCGTGCGACCGTGGTACAACCCGTCTCAGAAGAGTTCGACGTTCATTGTGCCGGGCATTGTTGGTGTGTTGCTCACCATCACCATGACATTGATCACATCAACGGCGGTTGTACGAGAACGTGAGCGCGGCACACTCGAACAACTCATCGTCACACCAATTGGGCGAACCAGCCTGATACTCGGCAAGCTCATTCCGTTCATGTTGGTGGGCTACGTACAGATGTCCGTTGTGCTCGGGCTCGGCAAATTGTTTTTCAATGTGCCGATTGAAGGAAGTCTGATTTTGTTGTACGCGCTTTCGTTGGTGTTTATCGTCGCAAGCCTCGGAGTTGGCATGCTCATCTCCACGATTGCTGAAACTCAGGCGCAGGCAATGCAGCTGAGCTTCTTTTTCATGTTGCCCAACATTTTGTTATCAGGATACCTGTTTCCAAGAGCAGCCATGCCGCGTGCCGCGCAACTGCTCGGCTTGCTTCTGCCGCTTACCTACTATCTCGATATTCTGCGCGGCGTGCTTTTGAAAGGAATTGGTGTGCAGTATTTGTGGCGCGAATTCGCGGCATTGTCTGTGTTTGCTTTCGTTCTTGTAACAATCTCCGTTCGTCGTTTTTCGAAGACGTTGGATTAGCGCGACATTAACCGGCTGCGTGATGCACCGCACATCGGTCAGTCGTTAGGTATGTCTACTTAGTCGTTAGGCGCGGATGCCACGTCAACTATTGAGGCGGCTTTCGATAGCGAACGACTCGACTGGCCGCCGTTGTCTGCCGCGCTTGGCGCGGGTGTTCGGCAGCGCGCCGTGCGAATGGGCGGCATTCCACGGTGTCGTTGTCGGGCCCCCGCGGCCATCGTCGGCGAAGTAAACTCGGCAGCAGAATTTCAATGGCGATTGGGATCCAAGTGCATTAACACAATGAAACTCCGAAGCGGGTTCAGCATTGAGGGGGAATTGGGCGTAACAGATTCGCAGTCCCGACGCCACTCCGCGATATTCAATAAAAGTTGAACGTCGCTCGCCGAAACTGAAGTCCCGAACCATTACTCATGAGCGTCTGGATTCTGGTAGCGTTGCTGTCAATCGCGCTGATGGCTGTGTCTGCGCGCTATCTGACTGAACGCGCACGACGAAAGCAGCAAGGAGTGTTTTCGAAGTGGCCAATTCCGTCAATCACGCTTGAAATGCTCGACGACGCCTTCACAAGCGGACCCTTTGGTCCAACACTCGCCGCCGAAGTGTCGTTCATCGGTCGCGGTCCATTGTTGGTTGCTGGTGGAACGAGCGATACGGAAGCGTGGGTCCTTTCAGTGCTCGCCAAGAAGGCGCAGCAACTATTCGAGTTCGGCACGTGCACTGGGAAGACCGCCTATCTCTGGAGTCGCAATGCACCCACGGGTGCGAAGATCGTAACCATCACGCTGGCCCCATCACAACAGGGTGATTACGATGCATCCCCGACGGACTCCAGAGAGGACACCACGTTTGCTTTGCGAGAATCGGTATTCGAGAATTTCATTTACACAAATACCGCCGTCGAAAGCGCTATCACGCAGTTGTATGGCGACAGCAAGCAACTCAATGAATCTGAATGGAAGGATTGGGCTGACCTGATTTTTGTCGATGGTTCGCACGCGCGCTCCTACGTCGAGAGCGACAGCAGGAAGGCGATGGCGATGGTCAAACCAGGGGGACTCGTACTTTGGCACGACTACGCCGGCCCGCGGCACGCCTCGGGGGTATTTCTCACGTTAAACGAGCTGTCGAAGGAGTTCGATTTCCGTCGAGTTGAGGGCACCACATTTGTGGCGTGGCGGCGGCCGATAGTCCAATAGCACCTGCGGCAGTTGTTCGGGTTCGAATTTGGGTCGATTGAATAATTAAGAAAGCGACGCTCGTGCCGATTCTCTCTCTTGGGATCTGCACAATTTTGCCCTCCATTCGCCTCCTGTGTCGCCGGAGGCGCTCTCGTACGCCATACAGGAATGCAGCCATATGACGACGTCAATCGGCGTCGTTCCGATTCGTATCCTGCCCTGGGCTCGCTGACTCCATCTCAGCGCGTGCGCATCGTTGCGCCCGTAGTTCCGATCAGTAATTGGCAAGCGGGCCTTCTGGCCACTTTGATTCTTTACACTGTTGTTATTGCAGCGTGGCTGGCGAGTGGCAGCACGCGCATCACTGAATGGCACTTGTTCGCGGGTGTGGCACCAGCGCTCGTAATTGTGGCGTCGCAAACGCTGGCCGCCCAGGCCGCATTGACGCGCGACACCGACTCCGGGGTGCGCTCTTTTTGGCGGACCGTTGCACTTGGTCAACTGCTGCTGGCCATCGCGACGTTGTTTGCCGTGTTTGTCGACGAGCGACATAGCCCGGTAACCGCTCAAACGATTCGACTGTTCACGCACGTTGCGCTGCAACCGTTGATGTTGGTTGCGCTGCTGCAGTTGCCGTCGGCGCCTCGAAATGCAGTGGATAAGTCGCGTTTTTGGATAGACGTCGCGACCGTTGTAGTTGGTGGAATGCTGGTATTGTGGTTCGACTTGCGTTCGCCCGGTATTACTCCATTCGACAAGAACTGGAGTTTGCTCTCGCTCTCCCACGCGACCGCCACGGGCGACTTGGTTCTACTGCTCACCACTTCGGTTTTGTGGCGACGCGTGGTGACGTCCGCGATGTCCAACGTCATGCTGCTGTTGTCGTTGGCGTTCCTGGTAATGTTCCTCGCCGATGTGGCGGTCACGATCGAATTGCGACGCGGCGTGGATATCGGGCAGTGGATAACGGCGGCAGTCCCGATTGTCGCGTGTTTGATGGCGGGTTCAGCCTGGATGCAGCGCCGCGCCGGAAGTTCACGCAAGTTGCGTCGCGCCGGCGACACGCGTGTCGCGCAAGGAACCACAATCATTCCTTACCTCGCCGTTTTGCCAGGTGTGGCGTTGTTATTGAAAGCCGCGAATGAGCAAGGGGTGCAACCGCTGGGCGGCCTGGTTATCGGTGCTGTTGTACTGACTGGCCTGGCGTTCCTGCGGCAGGTCGTTTCGAATGGAGAAAACGTGCGCATTCTCGCCGAGTCGAAGGCGAAGGAAAGCGAAGCGCGTTTTCGTGCGTTGGTGCAGCACTCAAGCGACGTCATTACCATCGTCGACTCCGATGGCACTATTCGCTACATCTCGCCGTCGGTATCGACAGTGTTCGGGCACGATCCGCGCAAGATTGTGGGATCAAAATTGGCAAGCATCGTTCACCCCGATGATTTGTTGGGAGCGCTGCAGTTTCTTGCTGAAATTGCACAACTCCCCGGGCCGATCGGTGAAGCCGGTATCGCGCGCACGCCAACGCGCAACAAGGAGTGGAGACTGTCGCACGCCAATGGAACGTGGCTCACAGTCGATAGCGTCGGCACAAACCTGCTCGACGAGCCAATGGTGCAGGGCATTGTACTCAATACGCGCGACGTGACAGAGCGTCGCAACATTGAAGAGCAGTACATGCATCAGGCGTTTCACGATTCCCTGACCGATTTGGCGAACCGTTCATTGTTTCTGTTTCAGGTTGGACACGCGCTCGCGCGCGGAACGCGTCACGCACAACCGGTCACAGTTTTGTTTCTTGATCTCGACAATTTCAAGACGGTCAATGATTCTCTCGGACACCAGGCGGGCGACCGCCTCCTGGTCGATGCGGCCCGTCGACTCGCCGCATGCGTCCGCGACAGCGATCTGATTGCGCGCCTTGGGGGAGATGAGTTCGCAGTGTTAGTGGAAGAATCAGAATCGGAAGGCGAGGTTCTATTGGTGGCCGAGCGAATCGCCACTGCGCTTTCGACGCCATTCCTGCTGAACGGAAAGGAAGTGTTCGTGAGCGCCAGCATTGGCATCGCTCGAACGAACGTCGGTGACACTGCGGACGAACTTGTGCGCAACGCCGACGTTGCCATGTATATCGCGAAGACGCGCGGCAAAGGTCGTTATGTATTGTTCGAGCCAGAAATGCATTCAGCGGCATTGCAGCGACTCGATACCGAAGCCGATTTGCGCAAGGCAATTGATCGAAACGAGTTCTATCTCGAGTACCAGCCCATCGTCATGCTGGAGACGGGCGAAGTTACGGGCGCCGAAGCGCTACTGCGTTGGCGCACCAGCGACCATCGCACCGTTCCACCGTCGATGTTCATTCCGATCGCCGAAGAAACCGGTCTTATTTTGCCGATCGGGCGATGGGTATTGCGTGAGGCCTGTCATGCCGCGCGTCAGTGGGAGCACGATCGCGGACTGCCGCTGCGCGTGACGGTGAATTTGTCAGGCCGGCAGTTACAGGATGAGAGCATCATTGAAGACGTGGCGAGTGCGTTGCGTGAGTCCGGATTCTCAGCAAACCATCTCGTGCTGGAAATTACCGAGAGCATTCTCATGCAACACACTGACGTTTCGCTGGAGCGTTTGAAAAAACTCAAGTCACTGGGTGTTTCGTTGGCGATTGACGACTTCGGAACCGGATATTCGTCGCTGAGCTATTTGCAGCGCTATCCAATTGACATTCTGAAAATCGACAAGGCGTTTGTGGATGCCATCGATAAGGGCGGCGATGGACCCGTACTCGCGACAGCTATTGTGGCGTTGGGTGAAACACTCCGGCTTGATACGGTCGCAGAAGGCATTGAGACCGAAGCGCAACGCGGTCATCTCCTGCAACTTGGCTGCGAGTTGGGGCAGGGCTATCTATTCGCGCCGGCGCTCAGCGTTGAAGATTTCTCACGCTTGCTTGTCGCGCGTGGTGTGCGTGCGTTGGAATTGACACGTCGCCGTGGTCGCGCTGAAGCGAACAAGGCCGCGTAGGGTTTCTCCGCTCAGATCGCTGCCATCGATGACCTTCGGTTATCTTGCGCGCCATGTCAGAGCTCTTTGATGCATTTGCCGTTGTCGCCCCCGGCCTGGCGCCGATGGTTGCTGATGAATTGTCCGACCTGGGAATTACGCAACTGACTGTGGTCGATGCTGGCGTGAGTTTTGGCGCGACGCCACGCGATTTAGCGCGGGCGAATGTATGGCTACGCACCGCCAGTCGGGTCATTGTGCGATTGTCGAAATTCGAAGCGACCGATTTTGCGACTCTCGAACGCAAAGCGAAAACGGTACCGTGGTCGCGCGTGTTGCGTGCAGGTGCGGTCGTGCAATTGCGCGTAACGTGCAAGAAATCGAGACTCTATCACTCGGACGCAGTTGCGGAACGGGTTGCGCGAGGCATTGAAGGGGCCATAGCCGGCAGTCGTGTGGAACACAAAGCCGTCGACGAAGAAGTCGACGTAGATGTGAACGCGAAGTTGCCGCAATTGATCATTGTGCGATTTGATCACGATCAGTGCACCATAAGCGCTGATAGTTCGGGCGCGTTGCTGCATCGTCGCGGATGGCGTCAGGCGGTTGCGAAGGCACCTCTGCGGGAGACACTTGCGGCAGCGCTGATCACCGCGAGTGAGTGGGATGCAACGAGTCCGCTCGTTGACCCATTTTGCGGCTCAGGAACCATCGGAATCGAAGCTGTTCTTCGCGCGCGCAACGTTGCGCCTGGCATCGCGCGAACGTTTGCAATGGAGTCGTGGCCCGAAATCAACGCCGGTTTGCTCAACTCCATCAAGCGCGACGCCCATGCAGAAGTACGTGCTGACTCCGATGTGCGAATCGTGATGTCCGATCGCGATGCTGGTGCGTGTGCTGCGGCGAAATCAAACGCGGAACGGGCCGGCGTGTCGGATGCTGTCGAAATTGCGGTGCAGTCGCTGTCCGAAACTGAGCTACCGAAAATTGGCCACGCGGGCTTTGTAGTTACGAATCCCCCTTACGGCGTGCGCGTAAGCGGCGCGCATGATCTACGCTCACTCTATCAAAGACTCGGCGACATTATGCGTGAAGGTGGGCCCGCTTGGCATTTGACGATGCTGGCAGCGGATCGTGCGTTGGCGTCACAGACAAAACTGAAATTGGCAACGAAAATCAGAACGACAAACGGTGGCCTGCCGGTATTCATGGAAGGGAATTAACGCGCTTTGCCTCGCGCTTTACATTCGACGCGGGATCCTTCGGACACGCGCTGCACTGCCACCTCGTCAGTCGTGAGTTTGCTCGGCGGCATGATGGATCAAAAACGAATCAACAATGGCAATCGCTCGAGCGAATCGAATTTCGCCCAGCCCATGAACAATTTCGTAGGTCGCACCTAACCGATTGAGGGTGCTCACAAAAAGATCGTGCATCTCTTCGCGAAGGTCGCCGCGATCACGAACGCCGTCTTCGACCCAGGGGATGTCGATCTGCGACAATAGGTACAACGCCGGCCGCCGTTTGACGGCTTCCTCCTCAATCCATTTCGGGCAACTGCCGAAGTAGTGAAGACAGTAGGCAACCGTGCTCAATAGGTCCGCATCCTGGAACAGCAAGCTGTCGGCACGCTCGGCGTAATGATTCTCGAGAGCAATCTGCCCGTGGGCAATTGGTCCATGATCAGACATCGCAATTGGCGCGCCCTTCTTCGCTGCAAATTCGCGAACAAATTCGGGAACGAACTCAACGTCGTAGTGCGCGGCGAGCCGCGCGGCGAGTGTGGTCTTTCCGGTCGATTCGGAGCCCGTCAGGACGACGCGCGTGAGGTTCGGACGTAAGATCGGGTCCATTCGATGTGTCCAAGTACTGCCAGTGCGCCGTACACGACGGCGAGAATGGCATAGAGGTGAAGGCCTTTGTATTCCTGCATCACAACGTAGCCAATGTTGATGACGATCCAAACCAACCACGTTTCGCGAAGTTTCCGCGTCATCATCCATTGTGCGACGAGACTCAGCGCAACCAATAGCGAATCGACTTGAGGGACCGCAACTCCGGGTAAGTTCTTCGTGATGTTGTACATGATTAGCCACGCAACCAGTGTGGCGGAGGTCAGAAGGCTAGCGGTCGATGAACTTGTTCTCGTTACGTGCAATTCGGTACGCTGGTTGCCACCGCGCAACCAGTGATACCATCCGTAAATCGACAGTGCGATGTACACGAATTGCAAACCGAAATCGGAGAACAGTCCCGACTGGAAGTACACAAGCGCCGAAAGCGCCGCGTTTACGATACCAACCGGCCAACTCCAGATTTTTTCTTTGACGGTGAGGTATACGTTAATCGCGCCGAAAGTGAACCCAGCGACTTCAGCACACGACGTCCCGTGCGCGACAAACCACGCGCACAGCACGCTCACAACGCTGCGTTTGAAATTTTGCGATTCACTTTGGCTATTTAGCCGTTAGTTGCGCCAGGCGCGCCTTGCCTGCGGCATCGACTTTTTGTTGTGCGGCAGTGATGGCAACTTTTGTTGCTTCTGACGAACCGCCAACTTCAATGTCGCTCATCGTTGCAATCGCTTTGACGTAGTAATCCGTCCAAGTCTCGAGAATGTCTTTCTCCTTCGCCATGTCGCCGCCTTTCGCCAGTTCTATTTTCGAAAGCGCAGTCTCAACATCCAATCGGGCAATTGCGGCGCGCGCCTGTTCGTCAATCAGTGAGCGCGCCATCGCGCCGTCGGCCGAGGCGAGCGTAAGCGCCGAAATCATTGCGGCGTTTTCCACGTTGTAGAGCGTGACTGTGGAAACGTTTTCCGGCCGGTCTCCATCGGTATGATAGAACACGTCGGTGAAATGCCAGAACAGAACGCCCGGTTTGCCGGCGGTCAGAAACGGCGTGTGGTCGCTTCCGCCTTCGAACGGATTCGTTTTCACAACCCATCCGGTGCCAGCGGCCTGATCAAGGCAACGCGACAACAAATAGTCGTTGAAGTAATGTGGCCTGAGTCGGTCTTTACCGATTATGCTGCCACCCCATTCGGTGTGGTGATCTTCGCCGCGCGTCCAGATTGCCGACGGATCCGGCATCTTCTCAATGAGAAAGGTGCCGCCAGTTTTCTTTGTGTCTTCGCCAACCATGTCGAGGCTGACGCCC
>JBDUAX010000401.1:0-4342 GCA_040004455.1 Gemmatimonadaceae bacterium | reverse complement strand
ATCTCGAAACGCAGTTGTGGTTGGAAGCGGATCGACTTGGCTGGTTGCTCGACGCGCTCGATATAGCGAAGCTCAACGCGCAGCGGGACATCGTGAAGAACGAACGCCGACAGAGCTACGACAATCGTCCGTACGGCAGTGTCGGCGAAATCATGGATTCCGAGATGTATCCGGAAGGACATCCGTATCACTGGCCCGTGATTGGTTCGATGACCGATTTGTCAGCGGCATCAGACGAAGACGTGAAGCAATTTTTCCGGCAATGGTACGGACCAAACAATACGGTGCTCGTAATTGCTGGCGATATCAACGTGCCGCAAACGAAGGCGTGGATTCAAAAGTATTTCGGCGACATCAAATCGAGCGCGCCGGTTAAGCGTCCCGCAGTCGCACCCGCGCAATTGAGCGCATCAAAGCGATTCGTTTACGAAGACAACGTATCGCTGCCACAGTTGTACATCAGTTGGCCAGGCGTCGGTCAGAAGTCTGCCGATCGCGCGGCACTCGAAGTGATGGGGGCAGTTGTAAGCGGTGATCGCACGCAGTGGTTATCGCAGGAGTTCGTGTACAACCGCAAGTGGGCGTCGTCGATCTCTCTTACCTCTGGCTCAAACGAAGACGCCGGTACAATCGACGTCACCGTTGTTCCGACTCCAGGCACCGATCTCACGAAACTCGAAGCCGCAATTGATTCCGTGATTACGAAATTCAGAGCGGACGGACCGACGCCCGAGCAAATGAAAAAGGCAACGGCGCGCCTTGAGTTCCAATCGTATAGCCGAGTGCAGAGTATGTTGGGGAAGGCGATGACTTTGGCGAATGGTTGGGTTTATCACGACGATCCGTCCTGGTACGGAACGGCGCTCACCCAAACCATGGCCGTGACGGCTGCCGACGTGAAGCGCGTCGCCAACAAATACATCGGCGTCAATCGCATTGTGCTGTCGGCAGTGCCGAAGGGTAAACCCGAACTCGCATCGAATCCCAAGTTGTCAAAGCCAATTACGTCTCCGTTCGCCGCCAGGAAAGAGGTGACGCAATGATTCGCATGTCACTCAGGTTTCGCGCGCTGGTTGTACCAGGAGCAGTTGCGATACTCTCAAACGTTGTTAGCGCGCAGGCCCCTGGCAAAATTGATCGCACCAAACAACCGCCAATCGCACCAGCTCCGGTATTCAAGGCGCCTTCGTGGACTGTCGACACGTTGTCGAATGGTGTGCGACTCGTGGTCGTCGAGAAACATGACCTGCCTCTTGTTTCAATGTCGCTGCACTTCGAAGGCGGCAGCAATCAACTCGGCAGCAAGCGGGGGGTCGCTGGCTTTGTCGCGTCTATGCTGCGCGAAGGTACGTCCAAACGCAGTGCCGATCAGTTGAACAACGATCTCGCCTTGCTCGGCACCAGTGTCGCGTTTGGCATTGGCAGTGAGAATGGCAGTGCTGGGTTTTCGACGCTCACGCGAACGTTCGACAGCACGATGAGCATCATGATGGACATGATGCTGAATTCAACGTTTCCAGCGCCTTCGCTGGAGCGTTTGCGCACGCAGGCGTTGGCGGGGTACACGCGCAGTCAGGATGTGAGCGGCACTATCGCTGCACAGGTCGCCGCACCGTTGATTTACGCAGATCAACCGTACGGCGCCGTTGTGAACGATGCTGATCTCAAGGCAGTCACGCGCGACGATGTTGCCGATCTCGCAAAGAAATTTTTCGTTCCGGTGAATGCGACGGCGTATGTGGTAGGCGATATGACGCGCGCGCAAGCGAAAGCAAAACTTGAGAAGGCATTTGCTGGCTGGACGGGCGGGCAAAAGGTCGTGGTGAAGTATCCCGACGCGCCGGTGATCGGGTCGACGACTATCTATGTCGTTGACATGCCAAACAAGCCACAGTCAACGCTGATGCTTGCTCGGACAATTGCACCGGAATATTCGGCGGACATGGCAAAGGTTGATGTCATGAATGCAATTCTCGGCGGCATGTTTCAGTCACGATTGAACTCCAACATTCGTGAGGCAAAGGGGTACAGTTATGGCTTCAACTCTGGTGTAGGGTGGCGCAAAGGCCCGGGTACGTTGCGGGCGCAAGGCGATGTGATTCGTGAAAAGACCGACAGTTCGCTCATCGAAGCGATGAAGGAAATTCGTGGCATGAGCGGCGACAAGCCGGTTACTGCCGACGAACTCACGGCTGCAAAGAATTCGTACACGTTGTCATTGCCGTCGGACTTGCAATCGATTGCCGGAATTTCCGGAGTCGTATCGCGCATTGTCGACAACGATTTGCCGAAAGACTGGTGGTCGCAGTACATCGCGTCAATTAATGCGACCACTGCGGCCGACGTGGCTGCGATGTCGGCGAAGTACATGGACCCGACGCATCTTGTCATTCTGATTGTTGGCGATAAGGCGAAAATCATGGAGTCGCTCAAGGCCACACAGGTTGCGCCGATCATCGAACTCGACAAAAAGGGCAAGCGCATCGCGCCAATTTGATTTTGCACGTTTGAAGCAAGAATGCGGCGCGTCGATTCTCAGAATCGGCGCGCCGCATTCTTGTTGAACTCCACTTGGTATGATGCAATCGCTGTCAATCAAACGGTAACGAATGATTTTAGGTAATCATACGTTCCAGCACGTCGCGTGTCGCCACGCCAACCTGTCGTTGTGCCTCCACGCCGTTCTTGAACACAACCAATGTCGGAATGCTGGAAATGCGAAAGCGTTGCGAGAGTTGCGGATTCGCATCGGTGTCGACCTTGAGCACCAGGACTTCCCCTGCGCGCCGTTTCGCGAAGCTTTCAAGAATTGGCGCCATGGCTTTGCACGGTCCGCACCAATCGGCGTAGAAGTCCACCACTACCGGCACGCGCGCACCGCTCACGAACGTCTCAAAGTCCGCGTCGGTTGCGATGAGCGGCCGGTCGAGTGGCAGCAGATTGGCACAGCGAGAACACTTTGGCTTGTCGGCGAGCCGGGCGAGGTTCACTCGGTTCAACGTTTGGCAGGTGGCGCAGCGGACAATCACGGGTTTCGTCGCGGATTGTGTGAATTCAGTGTGGCCGGCGACATCTTGCGAACTGTGCGAGGCGGGCATTGGCGCTACTCCGACGGGAAGAGATTCGGGAGTTGCAGCATTCTCTAATCATAACAGCTCTCGGGTACGATCTCTTCTATTCTGCATGTCCAACACCTATCGCATCTGGTGCGTAGGATCACATGCTGACGTGTGGGGATAGCTCCCGCGCACGTCGCACCTGCCGAACGGAGCGAGCGTCCCACGACGACGTTCGGTGCAATTCCCCCCTGTTGCAGGAGAGCGAGTAATGCCGTTCATGGAGCGACGCGCGAATATCGTGCGTCTTGTCCGCGGTGCGTCGGCAACGCTGTTCGTGGTTGCCTCGGCAGCCAACGCGCAAGTCCCGCCGCCAAACCCGCAGGGCCCCAAAGCCAACTGGACGCTGTTCAACCAGTTCGGCACCCCGAGCATGCGGAACCTCACGTTCAGCACAAACATCACCCCCCGCTGGATTGGCGAGACCGATTCGCTGTTCTACAACTGGCGTGATCATTCGGGCGAGCATTGGTACCTCGTCAACGCGCTGCTCAAAACCAAGAAGCCGTTGTTCGACCATTCCAGGTTGGCGGCGCAATTGTCCGTGCTCAAACAGAAGGCCGTTGAGGCCTACGCGCTGAACGAGCAGTTCACCCTTATGAACATCACGAAGGATCACAAGAACCTTCGTTTTGCGGTGGATTCGACGCGCTACAACTGGAATCTCGCGACCGAAGTGCTGACCAGCATGGGTCGCTATCGGGGAGCGCAGGACTCGCTCATGGTCAAGGACGAGGAAGTCGATCTCACTTTGGGCAACGGTGGTGGTAGAGGCGGTGGTGGCGGAGGACGCGGTGCGGCTCCTCCGGTAGCTGGTGGTCGCGGGGCCACTCCTCCAGACATTCGCAACTGGTCACCCGACAGCACGGCGTTTGTGTTCGCGAAAAATTACAACCTGTTCTTCGTTGAGAAGGGGAAGAACGACACGCTGCAGATCACGCACGAAGGCATCGACAAGTTCAGCTTTGCCGGTGGTGGACGCGGTGGTTTTGGCGGTCAGCAGGATACGACCGACGGTGTGCAACAGCAGGAAACGCAAAACACGGCTGCCGCTGCCACTCGCCCATCGAGAGCGGCGGTCACTTGGGCTCCCGATTCGAAAGCGTTCTACATCACGCGCACGGACACGCGTGGCGTGAAGGACCTGTACCTCGTGCGCTCAATTACCGAACCGCGCCCGACGCTCATGCAGTACCAGTATCCGATGCCCGGCGAAGACAGCATTC